>NZ_JAMXBG010000020.1:0-77460 GCF_023913835.1 Pseudarthrobacter raffinosi
CGACCCCGGCCCACCCTCAACCTCGAAACCCCAGCCAACCGGCTGAACCAGCTGCTACAAGCGGCATAACCACCCAGCGTTGCTTCCACCAGTTGACTTTGCCGCGCTCATAACGACAGTTACTGCTACCTAGTTGGGGGTGTGTTAACACAGTTGTGCTGCCACCGCGGCCCGGCACCGGCTCCCGGTCCGCGTCAGTCGTCGACGTCAGGGTACTCTTCGATGGATTCGTCGGCGCCATAGCGGGAGGACTCCTCGGTTTCCACTTCGAGGATCTTCAGCATCGCAGTATCCGGGTTAAGCATGATGGCGGCTTCGTCCCGGCGGTGGCGCAGGACGGACTCGATGTAGGACTGCACTGCCTCGGCGAGCGGAATGTGGCGGGCCTGCTCCTCGGACATGTACCAGCGGTGCTCCAGCACCTCGTGGACCGCCTCCGCCGGCTCCAGCTTGCGGGACAGGTCGCGGGGGATCGAACGCACGATCGGCTCGAAGACCTGGCTGACCCACAGGTGCGCGCTGTATTCCTCGTCCATCCCCGGGTTGTTGTCCGCCCGGAAGGAGTCCATGTCATTGAGCAGGCGCCGTGCCTGGTTCTCCTGGGCGTCCAGTCCGGTCAGCCGCAGCAGCCGGCGCTGGTGGTGTCCGGCGTCGACCACCTTGGGCTGGAGCTGGATGGTGGAACCGTTCTGGGTGGTCTTGATGGCGTATTCCTCGACGTCGAACCCGAGCTCGTTGAGCTTCCGGATCCGGGCGGCCACGCGCCAGCGTTCGCCGATCTCGAAGGATTCCTTCTCGGTCAGTTCCGTCCACAGGCGCCGGTAGCTCTCCATGATGAGTTCGCTGGTGGCCACCGGGTCCACCTTTTCCTCGATCAGGCCGCCGTCCAGGAGGTCCATCAGCTCGCCGGCGATGTTGACTCGGGCAATCTCGAGATCGTACTCGCGCTGGCCGGTGGAAAGATCGGGATACAGCTCGCCGGTTTCGGCGTCCACCAGGTAGGCGGCGAACGCGCCCGCGTCACGGCGGAAGAGCGTATTGGAGAGCGAGACGTCGCCCCAGTAGAAGCCGATGAGGTGCAGCCGCACCATCAGCAGGGCCTGAGCATCGATGAGCCTGGTCAGTGTGTCCTTGCGCAGCATCTGCGAGAACAGGGCCCGGTACGGCATGGAGAATTTCAGGTGGCGGGTGACCAGGACGGGGTTCAAGGGCCGCCCATCCAGGGTGGTCCGGCCTGTGATGACTGCTACCGGGACAACGCACGGGACGTCCAGGCGGGCCAGCTTGCGGAGCATGTGGTACTCGTGGCGGGCCACATGCTCGGACGTTTCCTTGATGGCGATGACGGAGCCGCCCAGGTGCGCGAAACGCACAATGTGCCGCGAGATGCCGCGGGGGAGCGCTGCCAGGTTCTCGGCCGGCCAGTCCTCCAGGGCGATGTGCCAGGGTAGGTCCAGGAGTTCGGGATCCGCGGACGCCGCCGTGATGTTCAGCGAGCTGGAAGCGGCAAGGACCTTGTCATCCTTGGCGCTCGCTGCCTCGAAGCGCGGCAGTTTGCCGACCTGCGCGTAGTCCGTGGGCTCGTCGTGCCACTGTGCACTGTTTTCGTCGGTCATGGATCAATTCTTTCGTACAGAGGGGCGGCTGGCCTAAACATCGGGCTTAAACGCCGACGGCGGCCCGTCCAGTCAGGAGGGCCGCCGTCGGTTAGATGTCGAAAGGCTCGATCATCGGTGGGGACTAGTCGCCCAGGCGCAGACCGGTCTTGGTGTCAAACAGGTGCACGTGGCCCGACTGCGGACGGACGTAGATGGTGTCGCCCTTCAGCGGGGGACGGCGGCCGTCGACGCGTGCCACGATGTCGTGGTCCTTGCCGTCCAGCGTCGTGTGGCCGTAGACGTAGGCGTCGGCACCGAGTTCTTCAACAACGTCGACCTCGACCTGGAGACCCTCACCGTGAGAGGCCTGCTCAAGGTCCTCGGGGCGGCTGCCCAGGGTGACGGTGCTGCCGTGGGCCTCTTCGAGAATGTTGCGCGGCACGGGGTAAACCGTTCCGCCGAACTGAACGCCGCCGTCGACCACGGGCAGTTCGAGCAGGTTCATGGCCGGGGAGCCGATGAAGCCGGCAACAAAGACGTTCTTGGGCTTGTCGTAGAGGTTGCGCGGGGTGTCAACCTGCATCAGCAGGCCGTCCTTCAGCACAGCCACGCGGTCACCCATGGTCATGGCCTCGACCTGGTCGTGGGTGACGTAAACGGTGGTGACGCCGAGGCGGCGGGTCAGGGATGCGATCTGCGTACGCGTCTGGACACGGAGCTTGGCGTCCAGGTTGGAAAGCGGCTCATCCATGAGGAACACCTGCGGGTTACGCACGATGGCGCGGCCCATGGCAACACGCTGGCGCTGGCCACCGGAGAGTGCCTTCGGCTTGCGGTCCAGGTACGGCTCGAGGTCAAGAAGCTTGGCGGCCTCACGGACACGCTCGGCGCGCTCTTCCTTGGAGACGCCGGCGATCTTCAGCGCAAAGCCCATGTTGTCTGCAACCGTCATGTGCGGGTACAGCGCGTAGTTCTGGAAAACCATCGCGATGTCGCGGTCCTTCGGCGGAACATCGGTGACATCGCGGTCGCCAATAAGAATCCGGCCGGCGTTAACGTCCTCAAGGCCTGCGAGCATGCGCAAGGAGGTGGACTTACCGCAACCGGAGGGTCCTACGAGGACCAGAAATTCGCCATCGGCGATTTCGATGTTGAGCTTGTCAACAGCGGGCTTCTCTGTGCCCGGGTACAGACGCGTAGCGTTATCAAAAGTAACTGTAGCCACAGTTATCAATCCCTTCACCGGCAGGTACGTGCCGGACGATCCGTTGTGAATGGTTCATGTAATTCAGTTATCCACGGCATTGCAGCCGTGTACTCCCCGGCCGAAGCCGAGGAGTATCACGTGACGCCGCACGGTTCCTGTGCGCCACATCACAACCAAGAGTATGTCAGACGATTGGCGTATTGGTGCAAATGTTACGGAGGTCACATGTGAGGTTGGACATGTCCCCGAGGTTCAGTCACTGCCGGGCTCTTCTTCGGCCACCACCAGGCTCCGTTCCTGCAGGAGCGCTTCGAGCAGTTCGGCCACGTGGGCCGGTGCTTCCACCCGGAACTCGGCCTGGGTGAAGTCCAGACCCACCTTGACGCCCACATCGCCGGATTCCAGGCGTGCCAGGGCGTCCTCGTCCGTGACGTCGTCGCCGGCGAAGAGGACCGCAGTGGCCCCGGTGATCTGGCGCAGGAACGTCAGGCCCTCGCCCTTGGAGGCGTTGACTACCGATGTTTCCAGGACGCGTTTCCCGTTCTTCAGGAAAACGCCCTTGCGGTCCTGGAGAACGGAACGGGCCGCAGCCACCGCGTCCTCGGCAACATCGTCCGTGGCCAGCCGGGTATGCAGGACGACGCCCGCGGGCTTATCTTCGAGGAGCGTGCCCGGTGCCTGCTCAACGATCTCCTCGAGGACGCCTCGGACTTCGGCCAGCAGCAGGCGCTGGGCCTCGTCCAGCGTCAGCTCCGCGGAGCCGGGGCCCAGCCACGCCTCGGCGCCATGGCTGCCGATCAGCAACGTGTCCACCGGGGGCGAGGCGACCGCGCGCAGGCTGGCGAGGGCCCTGCCTGAGAGGAGTGCCGTCGTCGTGCGTGGAAGGGCGGCGAGCCCGGCGAAAGCGGCGGCCGAGCGCGGAAGCGGGCGGGCGTCGTCGGCGCGGTCAACCAGCGGGGAAATGGTGCCGTCGAAATCCATGGCCACCAGCAGGTGTTCCGTCTGGGCGATGCGCCGGGCGGCCTGCCGGAGTTCAGGGGACAAGGTGAGCGGGCCCTTGGCGGGCCGGGCGTCAGGAGTCATCGCGCACAACTTTCTCGTTCAGGGCGGCCAGGAAGTCAGCTGACCAATGGTCGACGTCGTGTTCCAGGATCTGCTTGCGCATGGACCGCATGCGGCGCGCGGCGTCTTTGGGAGGCAAATCGACGGCCCGCATGATGGTGTCCTTGAGACCGTCGATATCGTGCGGGTTCATCAGGAGCGCCTGCTTGAGCTGGTCCGCGGCGCCGGCGAACTCGCTGAGGACCAGCGCGCCGTCGTTGTCCTTGCGGGCAGTGACGTATTCCTTGGCCACGAGGTTCATGCCGTCCCGCAGTGCAGTCACGAGCATGACGTCGGCGGCGAGGTACAGCGCCACCATCTCCTCCACGGGGTAGCTGTGGTGCAGGTAGCGGACCGCCGTGTTCTGGATGGTGTCGTAGGTGCCGTTGATGTGGCCGACCGTGCCTTCGATCTCCTCGCGCAGGAGGCGGTACTGCTCAACCCGTTCGCGGCTGGGGCTGGCAACCTGGATCAGCGTAGCGTCGCCGACCGTCAGCTTGCCTTCGTTCAGGAGTTCCTCGAACGCCTTGAGCCGGTGCCGGATGCCCTTGGTGTAATCGAGCCGGTCCACGCCAAGGAGGATGGTTTTGGGGTTGCCGAGATCCTGGCGGATCTGGCGTGCACGCTCGATGATCTCGGGGTTGTGGGCCAGCTCGTTGATCTGGGCTACGTCGATGGAAATGGGGAAGGCCTGGGCCCTGGCGATGTGCGTGATTTCGCCGTCCTTCCCCTTCACATGCACCTGCTGCTGCTTGACGCTGGCGCCGAGGAACCGGCGGGCGGAGCGCATGAAGTTGCCGGCGTCGCTGGGGCGCTGGAAGCCCACGAGGTCTGCACCCATCAGGCCGTCAATGATGGCATGCCGCCACGGCAGCTGGGCGAAGATTTCCGGCGGGGGGAAGGGGATGTGGTTGAAGAACCCGATCCGCAGGTCCGGCCGCGCTTGGCGCAGCAGCCGCGGCACCAGCTGCAGCTGGTAGTCCTGGACCCACACCGTGGCGCTCTGGCCGGCATGGCGTACGACGGCGTCGGCGAACCTTTGGTTGACCCTGCGGTAGGCGTCCCACCAGGTTCTGTGGAACTCCGGCGGGGCGATGACGTCGTGGTATAGGGGCCACAGGGTGGCGTTGGAGAAACCCTCGTAGTAGAGCTCAACGTCGTCGTTGCTCAGCTGGACGGGCACGAGGTCCATGCCGCCGTGGCTGAAAGGCTCGACGGTTTCGTCCGGGGCGCCGTGCCAACCCACCCACGCGCCGTCGGTCTTGGTCATCATGGGTGCGAGGGCAGTCACCAGGCCGCCGGGGGAGCGGCGCCAGCCGGAGCCGTCGTCGCCGCTCTCACCTGGCGCGCAGCGGTCAACGGGCAGCCTGTTGGAGACAACCATAAAATCGTACGTGGCGGCCGTGCTGTGGCTGCTCGCGGCGGCGCCGGTTGCAGGTACAGCTGTTGGCTTTTCTTGGACGGGTGTTTGCATTGCGGCCCCCTGGGGTTGCTTGTGCCTTTAAGCCACCTTAATAGGATGGAATCTTCGGGGCTATTCGTCCGTTGGTTATTCGGGCGGAATAGTTGAAAGCGCAAGCTCTCAGGTTTGTCCCCTAAAATGGTGGAGTCGCCACAGAGTGGTCCCCCTATGTCGATCGACCCAAGGAACACATGAGCCCCGCAAATGAAATACGTAAGTCCAAGGCTGAGCGAACCTCGGAGGCGCGCGAGAAGGCACGCCTGATCCGTGAGGCGCAGCTGACGAAGGACAAGCGCAACAAGCTGCTGATCGGCTGGGGCATTGTGGTGGCCGTGGTGGCCATCCTTGTGGTGGTGGGGCTGGTGCTGACCACAACGATGCGGCAGAACGCCCCGATCGCTGACCAGGGGCCGACGCCGGCCAACGGTAACGTCAACGGTGGCATCACCTTGCTGGCCAATACCGACGTCGCGAAGCTGGAAGCAGCCACCGTTGACGCAGCCTCCGTGGGGGAGCCCCCGAAAACCGCGCCGGCTGAAGTGGTTGCCCCCGGTGCCGAAGCTGAGGCCGGAAAGCCGGTCAAGGTGGTCCTGTACGTTGACTTCATCTGCCCGGTTTGCAAGAACTTCGAGGCACAGTACAACGAGCAGCTGACGACGCTGCGCAACGACGGCAAGATCACGGTGGAATACCGGGGGCTCGGGTTCCTGGACAACCGGTCCTCCACGAACTACTCCTCCCGTGCAGCCAACGCCGCCGCGTGTGTTGTGAATGAGTCTCCGGAGAAGTACGCGGAGTTTGTGGACTCGCTGTTCGCCAACCAGCCTGCCGAAGGTACCGCCGGTCTTTCTGACGACAAGCTCAAGACCATGGCCACGGACATCGGCGCCAAGAACATTGACACGTGCATCGACGAGAAGACCTACCGCCCGTACGTGAAGTTCACAACCAAGCAGGCCGCGGCGATCGGCGTCACCGGCACGCCCACGGTGTTTGTGGACGGCCAGCAGTGGGGCAAGGGTGCCAGCGCGCAGACCCCGTTCCCTGAGTTCCTGCAGGCAGCGATCACCGCGAAGGGCTAAGTCCTACCACCCAGAGGATCTGCTTCCGGATCGATTCCGGAAGCAGGTCCTTTGTGTTGGCTCCGGTTCGCCCTTGCCGGCGTTTTTACGAGCGGGCGGACTTGGGCTAACCTTATCTAGCGCCGTTGCGGCGCACGCCCCTCGGGGGCGCGCCTCCTTAGCTCAGTTGGCCAGAGCACCGCTCTTGTAAAGCGGGGGTCGTCAGTTCGAATCTGACAGGAGGCTCCAGTTGTGGCTTTGACCTGCGGTTTTAATCCGGAGCCCATGACGCGAACGCGCGGATTCCGTGCAGGATTTGGACGTTTTCCGTCGGTTCTAATGCGCCCGCGGGGCTTGGTAAATGGCCTGGCCTGCAGTCCTACCCCCGATGCCTCATGCGGACTGTCTTTAACCCGAGAGCTGAAAGGGAGGGCCGCCGGAGACAGGCTGGGAATCTGGCTCCAACCGCCCGGAGGTCTTTCCTGTTTCTCAAGCATCCCACTGGTACGCCACCGGAGACAGCGGCGCGGAGGCCGGGTCGACGTGGTCGGATACGCCGGGGTGTAGGGACCTCAGACCGGTTTCTTGCCGCGACGCAACCGCGCGCTCTCACCTAACTACCGCCCCCAAATCTCTGTTGAGTTGCTCTGCAGCAGCTCGGGTGGGAGGAATATCTGCTGGGAGGGGTGGCTTGTCGCTATTAGGCCGACGTCGGCTTGACTGCAGCCGGGCCTGTAGCCTGACGGCCTGACCGACGCGCGGGCATGAACAGCACACACCAGGAGGAGCGCCATGACTATCGGCACAGGAACAACAGCGGGCACGCAACGGACGGCTCTCGTAGTGGGAGCCACCGGCATCGCCGGGTCCGCCCTCGTCGACCGCCTGGCGGGCGAGGGGTGGGCCGTTCTTGCCCTGTCCCGCAGGCCCGGAGCGGAGCGCCCCGGGGTACGGTGGCTCTCCGCAGACCTGACCTCGGCGGCATCGTTGGTCAGTGTGCTCGGGCCGGAGAATCCCTCGCATGTTTTCTTCACGGCGTGGTCAAGGCGTGGCACCGAGGAGGANTTCGGGGCAAGGACGTAGCACATGTTGCGCTGATGACCGGTCTCAAGCACTACCTCGGACCCTTCGAGGCGTACGCAGCCGGAGAGATGGCCGACACGCCCTTCCATGAGGAGGAGCCGCGCCTGCCGGTGCGGAACTTTTACTACGCGCAAGAGGATGAACTCTGGGCCGCTGCGGCGGAGCAAGGGTTCACGTGGTCTGTGCACCGAGCGCACACGGTGATCGGGCACGCGGTGGGCAACGCCATGAACATGGGTCTCACTCTCGCCGCCCAGGCGACCCTTTGCCGGGAGAGCGGGGAGCCTTTCGTCTTTCCGGGATCCGAGACGCAATGGAACGGTCTGACCGACATGACGGAGGCCGGCCTGCTCGCCGAGCACATGCTCTGGGCATCCACCACACGGAAGGCCGCTAACGAGGCCTTCAACATCGTCAACGGCGACGTGTTCCGCTGGCGCTGGATGTGGCCGAAGCTCGCGGCCTACTTCGGCGTGGAGTGGGAGGGGTACGAGGGGGAGCCCCGTCCCCTCGAGCAGTCCATGTCAGGGCGGGAAGACCAGTGGAGGGAGCTTGCCGGGCGCCATCACCTCAGCGAACCGGAGTTGGATCGCGTGGCGTCCTGGTGGCACACGGACAGTGACCTTGGGCGCGGCATTGAGGTAGTGACAGACATGGGCAAGAGTCGGGATGCCGGGTTCACCGGCTACAGGCGGACGCTGGACGCCTTCATTGCGCTCTTCGACCGATACCGGGCCGACAACCTCATTCCCTGATCGTGACGCTTCCGAAGAGGCAAATCTCTTCTCCTGGCCGCGACCCAGGACGCGGGAACCACCAGAGGCCCGTGAGTTCTCTCAAAAAATTTTCGAAAAAATCCGCTCTGATCGGCGCCGAGCCCTTAGGATCAGGAAAGTGCCGGTAGGCACCACCTGACCGGCGGATTTCCAACCGCCTTGCCGATTGCGGGGACCGATCGCCATGCTCAGAACGTTGAAATCTATCGCGGCAGCGGTTGGCCTGGGTCTGGCTTTGGGACTGATGCCGGCCCAGGCCGCCCAGGCAGCGCCTGCCACAGGCCGGATTTCCCTCAGCCCGGCCACTGGTTTGGCAGGATCCGCCGTCACAGTCAGCGGAACGGGGTTCAAAGCCTCCACCGCGGGGACTGTGATTGCCGGTGCCACGACTTTTCCCTTCAAAACGGCGGCTTCGGGTGCTTTCAGTACTTCGATCACCATCCCTTCCGCAGCCAAGGGATCGTTGACCATCACGGCCAAGACCTCTTCCATCCAGGCCTCGTCCGTGTTCACTGTGACCGCACCGGTCCCGACGCTCCCTCCGGTCAGCACGGCCGCGCTTCGGTTCGGGGTCGCCACTGCCAGCGGCCCGCTGGCCAGCGGCGAACTGGATGAAGTGGCGCAGCTGTCCGGCGAAAGCCCGTCCACCATTCTCTTCTACAAGGACTTCCTCCAGGCGCCTCCCATCGCCGAGATGAACTCCGTCCGGGCACGAGGCGCCGTCCCGCTCATCACCTGGGAACCTTGGGCCTGGGGCGGTGGAACGGAACAGCCGGGCTACTCCCTGGACCGAATTGCCGCCGGCGACTTTGACGCCCACATCACGCAGTGGGGCCAGGCACTTACTGCCTGGGGCCAGCCGGTCCAGCTCAGATTCGCCCACGAGATGAACGGAAACTGGTACCCGTGGGCCGAAGGCGTAAACGGCAATCAGCCCGGTGACTACGTAAATGCCTGGCGCCATGTTCACGACATTGTTGCTGCCACCGGTGCCGGCAACGTGTCCTGGGTCTGGAGCCCGAATGTCCCCTACTACGGTTCCACCGATCTCGCAGGTCTCTTTCCCGGCGTCGGATATGTGGATGTTGTAGCCCTCGACGGGTACAACTGGGGCACTTCCGCCTCATGGAGCGGCTGGATATCGCCGCAGGATCTCTTCGCTCCGGGAATAGCCCAGCTGCGTGCCCTGGCACCAGGAGTTCCCATCCTGATCAGCGAGACAGCTTCCAGCGAAGCCGGAGGCAACAAGGCTGCCTGGAACACTGAGCTCGTGTCTTATCTGGCGGCCCAGCCCGATGTCGTGGGCTTCGTGTGGTTCCACCTCCAGAAAGAAACCGACTGGCGCATCAACAGCAGCGCCACCTCCGCCTCAGCGTTCAAGTCCGCATTGCAGGCGCGCCGGACTCCCTGACCCGGGACTCAGGGACGTGCCTTGTTGTCCCGGCGGACCAGCCCCAGCAGGGCCACACCTATGAGCATCACGCCCAGCGCGGTTAGCAGTGCAGACATGACGTCCAAGCCGGTGTGCGCCAGCCCGGTTGCGCCCAGAGCGGCTCCGGAAGCGGGAAGAGCGGTGTTCATTCCGTACATTGTTAGTTGATTTCCTCGGCTGTGTATTGCGCTTCCCAGCGGTCTATCCGCCGCCGGGTGATCTTTGCGGTCAGGACTGCGCACCAGGAGGCCAGGAACCAGCCGGACCGCAGCCACATGAACAATTCCTGCGGGAAGAACGTGGCTGCTATCAGGACGTCCTTCCAGTCGCGGTGCGGAATCCGAAGCGCCCGTTTGATGTCCAGCGCCACGAACAGGATTGGCACCAGCCACCAGAACAGGACGAAGTGAAACACTCCCAACGAGAGTGACAGGACAATTACTGCGATCCACAGCAGCTTCAGGAACACGCCCAGCAGACCCATGGCCTGCTGGCCCCAGTCACGCAGGGTCAGCCGGTTAATTCCAAGGTCCAGCAGGTCTTCGACGGTGCCGACCTGCCATTTCATCCGCTGGCCCCACAGTGCTTTGACTGTCTTCATCGAGTCGGTGTAGGCGCGGACGTCCGGGGATACCTGGCAGATAAAACCCAGTTCGCGGATGCGATAGGTCAGTTCGAAGTCCTCGACCTGCGAGGTGTAGACCCACGGCCCTTCCCGGTCGTCCCGGGCCGCGATCTGCCGGAGGACGGCGTTATTGATGGCGCAGCCGGTTCCTGCCAGAACGCTGGTACGGCCCCGTCTCAGGGCCGTATCGGTCCACGTGGCGAATTCAGCCTTCTGCAGCCGGCTCAGAAATCCGGGGTCCTGCATCGTGAACTTCGACGACGAGCCACCGATGAGCGCGCCCTTTTCGGCGCTGAACTCCCGGCACCAGGCTTCGACGGCGTTCGGGGGCAGGACCGTATCCGCGTCCAGGCAGATGACCACGTCGGCGTCGAATGCGTACTTTGCCCAGGCCCGGTTCAGGGCCTCGGATTTGCGGTGTTGCAATCGTGGAAGCTCCATCACGGACACGGGGTACTTCCGCGCTTCCCAGGCCGTTGAATCGGTGCAGCCGTTGGGGATGACCACGATGAGGTCCGCGGGACGGGACTGGAGCATCAGGCCATCGAGGGTTGCCCCGATCGAGCTGGCCTCGTTGTAAGCGGGCACCAGCACGACTACGCGCAGGCCAAGTGATGCGGGGGTAGCATCGGCCGCATCGGATGCGACGCGGGCTGCCCGCCGGGTGGGATCAATGATAGACGAGCGCGTCACGTCGGCCGGGGGCAGGGACAGTGCGGCATCCATGGCGGCCTCCTCGGGTGGATTTGCAGACTCCAGTGGCCCGCGAATCCATCCTGCAGGCGCCTTCTCAGATTTCGCCCCCGGATACCGTCAAGGTTGCATCAATACCTTCTGGCCGCTCCCTGGACAGTTCCAACACAAATGTCCAGTGCCATTCGGCGTAATCCGCGAAACCGTGCTTGTCGAGAAAAGTCTCTACCTCGTCTGTAGCGGGCGAAGCGACGAAATCTGTCTGGTTGGCCACACTGTTGCCCAAGTAGCGGCATAATGACCTAAACTGCTTCACTGAGGCGCCTGAAATGGTGCCGTGCAGCGACGAAAGTGAACACGCCATGGCTACCGATTACGACGCTCCACGCAAGACTGACGACGAGGCTTCCGCCGAGTCGCTGGAGGCCCTGCAGGCATCCCGCAGCGGCAGTGCCCAGACGGCAGTCATCGACGTCGACGAGACCGACACCGCCGAAGGCATCGACCTTCCCGGCGCCGATCTCTCCGGCGAAGAGCTGACGGTCATTGTGGTTCCCGAACAGTCCGATGAGTTCACCTGCTCATCCTGCTTCCTGGTCCGGCACCGGTCCCAGATTGCACGCGAAAAGAACGGCCTGAAGTACTGCATCGAGTGCGAAGGCTGAACGGCCGACGGCGGCACTCCGGTGAGGTGCGCCGGCGTCGTTATTATGCATAACGGCAGGGTGCAGAAACGGTGTTAATAGCGTATCGATGGCCCCGTAAAGTGCTTTAGAATTACGCCCGCGTGACCGGAACCAAGGCCGATTAACGGTTCCGCGCCGAAGCGGCAACAACCCTTTTGAGTGGCCTTGGAGACTCCTACGCTTGAGCTACCTAATCACTCGAAGGGTGGCCCACAATGAAAAAGATTCATACGTGGCTGACGGTCATTTTGATGGCTGTCGGATTGGGTTTCCTGGCTCCGGGGCCCGCCTCGGCAACCACATCGTATTGCGGACTCGTATGGGGATCGCTGGCTGAATCAGACCCGGCCATGAGCACCGCATCCGTCACCAACGTCCGGACAGGGCAGCATTACTGCTTTGACCGGATGGTGGTTGATCTCAACGGCCCTGTTGCCGGCTACACGGTTCAGTACGTTCCGACCGTGGTCCAGGACGGTTCAGGTTTTGAAATCCCGATGCGGGGTGGCGCATTCCTCCAGGTAACTGTGAACGCACCGTCCTATGACAGCAATTACAACGTCACCTACAGCCCGGCGGCAAAGGCCGAACTGTCCGACGTATCGGGATACCAGACCTTCCGGCAGGTGGCCTACGCGGGCAGCTTCGAAGGCTACACGAGCATCGGACTGGGTGTCCGTGCCCGGCTCCCGTTCCGGGTCTTCACCCTGGACGGCCCCGGATCCGGATCGCGCATGGTGGTGGATGTAGCGCACTTCTGGTGACCCGCGGTTCGCTGCTGAACCGCAGTTGAGACAAGATCAGGAAACCAAAACGGCGCCCTGCTCCGGAGACTTTCCGGGCAGGGCGCCGTGCTGTGTGCTGTGGGTGGGGCAACTACTCCGGGACCACAAGTGCAGGAGTGTCCCGGCGGATGGTTTCGCCGCGGAAGAACCCCGGGCGTAGGCGTGCCATGATCACCATCAGCACAGCCCCGAGCGCTAGGATCCCGATGCCCAGGACAAACACCAGCCCAACCCCGAAGACCTCCGAACCGCTGCCGAACTCCGGCGCCCAGCTGTCCATGGCTGTCTGCAGGAAAACCACAAACAATCCGACGCCGCCCGCTACCGGGCAGAGCAGCCGCAGCATGAAGTAGCGGACGCTGCTGAACACGCTGTTCCGGAAGTACCAGGCGCAGGCGATGGCGGTCAGGCCGTAGTAGAAGCAGATCATCAGGCCGAGGGCCAGGATGGTGTCGTTCAGGACGTTTTCGCTGATCACATGCATCACCGCATAGAACCCAGCGGACAGGATGCCCGCCGCCACTGTTGCGAAGCCCGGCGTCGAGAAACGCTTGCTGATGTGGCTGAACGGCGCAGGCAGCGCACCGTAGTGGGCCATGGCCAGCAGGCTGCGCGACGGAGACGTGAACGTGGACTGCAGGGACGCAGCGGAACTGGACAGCACCGCGAGCGACATCAGGATGGCGAACGGCCCCATGATCGGCGAGGCCAGCGCCGTGAAGAGGTTCTCGTGGTTCTCAGCGTTGTTCAGGCCAATCCCGGTATCGCCGACGCCGGCGAACATCATGGTGGAAATGGTCACCAGCAGGTAGATCCCCAGGACAACGACGGCGGTGAGGGTGCCCGCCAGTCCAGCCGTCTTTTTGCCGTTGGCGGTTTCCTCATTCACCGTCAGGCAGACGTCCCAGCCCCAGTAGACAAAGATCGACAGCGAGATGCCGGCAGCGATCTGCCCGAACGTCTCGATCCTGGTGACGTCGAACCACTCCCAGCTGAACGGGATGGCCGTTTCCGACGTGGACCAGTTCGCGAACGCCATGCCCACGAAAAGCCCCAGGACCAGCAGCTGGAATCCGACGAGTCCGTACTGGACCAGCTTGGTGGTGTGCAGGCCGCGGTAGCTCACCCACACGGCGAGGGCCACGAACACGAAGCACGTCAGGACGTTCAACGGCTTATTGGCCGCGAGGTCCGCGAGTTCAGGCGCACCCGTCAGCTGCGACAGGAAGAGATAAAAGAAGTCGACGGCCACGCCCGCCAGGTTGGACAGGACGATGATGTTGGCGGCCAGCAGTCCCCAGCCGCCCATCCAGCCCACCCAGGGGCCAAACGCTTTGGTGACCCAGGTGAACGTGGTGCCGCTGTCCGGGGAATCGGCGTTGAGTTCCCGGTAGGCGAGTGACACCAGGATCATGGGGATGAACCCGATCAGGAAAATGACGGGCAGCTGGAGCCCCGCCTCATTAACCGTGGGGCCCAGGGCGCTGGTCAGCGTGTAGGCCGGTGCGATGGTGGAAATGCCAAGAACGACGACGGCGAGGAGGCCCAGCTGCCCGCCCTTCAGTCCTTTTGCGGTGATGCCGTGCGCCGAGCCGGCCGGGTCGGTCCCGGATGGCTGGCCTGCGGGGGTGTTCGTGCGGGTGGTTTGAGTCATTGTCCAGCGCTTTCTACGAGGCAGCAGGCTGCTGTTGGGTGATGCAGTGGATGCCGCCGCCGCGGGCGAACAGTTCACGGGCGTCGATGCCGACCACACGCCGGCCTGGGTAGGCCTCCGCCAGGATCTGCAGCGCCTTGTCATCGTTGGGGTCCCCGAAGGTACAGGCGATGACGCCGCCGTTGACCACGACGTGGTTGATGTAGCTGTAGTCGACAAAGCCTTCGTCATCCCAGAGCGCTTCAGGGGCGGGGACTTCGATGATGGTCCACTCCCGTCCGGCCGCGTCCCTGGTGGTGCGCAGGTGCTCGATGATGTCGCGGCTTACCTGGAAGTCCGGGTGGCGGGGGTCCTGCTGGGAATGCACCAGCAGTGTGCCGGGGGAGGGGATGGCGGCCACGATGTCCACGTGACCGCGCGTGCCGAACCGTTCCGAGTCGCGGGCGAGTCCGCGCGGGAGCCAGACCACCTGCGTGGCGCCGATGGTCCGGGCGAGCTCGGCTTCGACGTCGGCCCGGCTGAGTCCCGGGTTGCGGCCCGGATCCAGCTGCACGGTTTCGGTCACGAGCACGGTTCCCTGGCCGTCCACCTGGATGCCGCCGCCTTCGTTGACCAGCGCGGACACGATGTGCGTGGCGCCGGCGCGGCCTGAGACTTCGGCGGCGATCAGCGCGTCCTTGTCCCAGCGCGCCCAGTCCTGGGCGCCCCAGCCGTTGAAGACCCAGTCGACGGCGCCGAGGCTACCATCCCGGTCCAGCACGAACGTGGGGCCGGTGTCCCGCATCCACGCATCGTTGAGGGGGGCGGCAAGTACCTCGACGTTCCGGTTCAGATAGCGGGCGGCGATGCCGACGTCGTCGGGGTCCACCACCACGGTGACCGGCTCAAATTCGACGGCGGCGTTGGCCACCGCTGCCCAGGTGGACCGGGCAGCGTGGGCAGCTTCCTCCGTGTCACCCAGGGTGTAACCGCCGGTGGGAAAGGCCATCCACAGCCGCTCCTGCGGAGCGGTTTCGGCGGGCATGCGCCACGTGCTCATGCGGTCACCTGCTGACGGTTGATTGAGCCTGCGTGACTGGTGATTGAGCCGGCGTACCCGGTGATTGAGCCTGCGTGCCCGTTGATTGAGCCTGCGTGCCCGTTGATTGAGCCTGTCGAAATCCCTGGCTCTTCGCCGCCGAGCGGCTGGTCACGGCGTACGGGTTCCGTAAGCCGGCCGTAGGTATCGGGGCGGCGCGTGGACAGGAAGGGGAAGAGCGTCAGCCAGTCCCGCCGCTGGTCCAGGTCGAGGTCTGCCACCAGCACTGCGGAGGCGTCACGCGGGGCCTGCACGAGGACGCGGCCGTAGGGGTCGGAGATGAAGGAGGAGCCGTAGAAGTTCAGCGTTCCTTCACTGCCCCAGCGGTTGGGGGCGATCATAAAGAGCCCGTTGGCGATGCCGTTGCCCACAATGACCTGCTGCCACAGCGGCTGGGTGTCGAATTCCGGGTGGTCCGGCTCTGAGCCGATGGCGGTGGGGTAGACCAGGATCTCTGCGCCACCGAGGGAGTAGAGCCGGGCCACCTCCGGGAACCATTCGTCCCAGCAGGTGGGCATGCCCAGCCGGGCGCCGCCCAGTTGTGCCGGCGCGTGGACCTCGTAGGCATCCGCGGCCGCCGGCCCCTGGCGGAAGAACTTGTCTTCGTAGTAGCCGGCGGTGACCGGGATGTGGAGCTTGTGCGTGCGGGCGAGCAGTTCGCCCTCGGACGACACCAGGACGGCGGTGTTCAGCCCCAGGCCGTCGTCGCTGCCGTCCGGGTTCGGTGCCTGCTGGTACAGCGAGGCATGGACAGCCACGCCGTGGCGGCGGGCCGACTCGGCAGCAAACCGGAAGGTGGGTCCGGTGAGCAGGTCCTCAGCGATGTCCGACGGCCGGGGCCGCACCGCTCCAGGGCGCGTGGTGTCATTCTCCGGGCGCGTGTCCGCGGGGTAACGGGAGAGGGTGAGTTCGGGGAGGAATACCACCGTGGCACCGAGCCTGGCTGCGCGGCCGATTCCTTCATCGAGTTCCGCCTGCAGGACGGCAGCGTCTGCATGCCAGCGGTGCTGCACAACGCCCACCCGAAGGGCAGGGCGGACGGACGGCGTTGTCCGGGCCAGGGACGTGGGTGAGTCGAGGCAGGAAATTTCAATCATGTGCTTACTTCCAGTGAGACGACCGTCACTAAATGAATGACGTTCATTTAGTATGGAGGGTGGACGGCTTTCGCGCAATGGTTTAAATGAATTCCGTTCTTTTATCTCGCTCCGTGAGATTAGTAAGCTCACTGAGAAATTTGCTTCCGGCCTGCCGCGATCGATCCCACGGCTGATAGCGTCGGGACTACTGGACCAATCGAGGAGGATTCATGAAAGCTTCACCGACGCTGACCAATAACCTGCAGGCCGTACTTGCGGACCTGATTGAGCTGCACATCCAGGGCAAGCAGGCCCACTGGAACATTGTGGGGAACAACTTCCGGGACCTTCACCTGCAGCTGGACGAAATCGTGGATGCCGCCCGGCAGTTCGCGGATGACATGGCCGAGCGGATGCGCGCCCTTCATGCCCTGCCGGACGGCCGCAGTGCCACCGTGGCCAAGTCCACCAGCCTCGCGCAGTTCCCCGAAGGCCTCATCAACACGAAGGACGCCATCGAGCGGATCGTTGCCGCGCTTGAGGCTGCCGTGGGCACCATGCGCAAGGTCCATGACGAAGTGGACGAAGAGGATCCCACCACCGCGGACCTGCTCCATGAATTCATCGCCAAGCTGGAACAGTACGCGTGGATGGTGAACGCCGAGACCATGAAGGCCTCCGCCAGCGTCACCGCCCCTGACGCCAAGTAGTCGCCGGCCCATAGTGAGGCCACAGGCGCCCGGCGCAGGAAGGACTTCCTGCGCCGGGCGTTTATTGTGCGCTCGCCGGCTTGCCGGAGACGGGCCCCTAGTCTGCCGTCGGAACTTTCCGGAGTACGACGGCGGCAAGGACTGACGCGCTCGCCATCAGTACCAGCGCAATTGCCGCAGTGGTGTGGACGCCCGAATCAAACGCCAGGCGTGCTGCGCCGCGGAGCGCTTCCGCCAGTGGAGCAGGCAGGCCGGCGGCCAGTTCCACGGCGCCCGCCAGAGTTTCACCCGCGAGGTGTACTGCAGTGCCCGACGCCATTTCCTCCACCCCGGCCGGAAGTCGGAGATTGTGCTGGTAGGAAGCGGTCAGGATGGAGCCCAGCATCGCCGTCCCCAGCAGGGACCCCACCTCATAGCCCGTTTCGGAGATGGCGGCCGCCGCTCCTGACTTCTCCGCTGGAACGGAGCCCAGGATGAGGTCATTGGAAATGGTTTCCGCTGTGCCCACGCCCAGGGCAAGGATCAGCAGCGCGGCCAGCAGGAGGGCCGGGCCGGAGCCGTGGTCACCGAAGACCACGATTCCGTACCCGGTGGCGCTCAGGGCCAGGCCACCCGCCACCACAAAGCCCGGACGCACCTTCCGGACCAGCGGCACCACTGCCAGCCCAGCCAGCACTGTTGCCACCAGGGCCGGGATCATGGCAATTCCGGCGGCCGACGGCGTCATTCCGTCCAGGAGCTGCAGGTGCTGGGCGAGGAACAGGATGAAGCCGTTGAAGGAGAACAGGGCCAGCACGTTTGCCGTGATGGCAGTGCTGAAGACCCGGTTGCCGAACAGTGATATGTCCAGCAGGGGGCTGGCCAGCCGCTGCTGGCGGCGTACAAAGACGACGCCCATGGCCAGGCCAAAGGCAACAAGACCCACAGGAGCGGCCCCGAAACCATCGGTCGCCAGCTCCTTGATGCCATACACAACGGGCACCATTACCAGCAGGGACAGGACGATGCTGGGCACGTCCACCCGCCCGGGGCGCGGATCTTTTGATTCCGGGATGAAGGCAGGGCCGAACGCCAGCAGGGGCAGCATGATGGGCACGGCGACCAGCAGGATCGCGCCCCACCAGAACTGCTCCACCAGCCACCCGCCGAAGATGGGACCCAGGGCGGCGCCGCCGGAGAAGCCGGCAGCCCAAATGGCCACGGCCAGCCGACGCCGGTTTGGGTCCGGAAAAATGTTGCGGATCAGCGACAGGGTGGAGGGCATCAGCATGGCGCCGAAGAACCCCAGCATTGCCCGGCCCGCTATCAGCCACTCTGCGCTGGGGGCAAAGGCTGTTGCTGCTGAGACCGCGGCGAAGCCAACGCTGCCGGTCAGCAGCAGCCGTCGGCGCCCGATCCGGTCACCCAGGCTGCCCATGGCAACCAGCAAGCCGGCAAGCACCAGGGGATAGGCGTCCACAATCCACAGCAGCTGGACTCCGGTGGTTTCCAGGCTGCTCGCGATGGCCGGAAGTGCAAACGTCAACGCAGTGTTGTCCACCGCAACCAGGAGCACCGGAAACATCAGCAGGGCCAGCGCGAGCCAGTCGCGCCAGGGCGCCTTGACGGGCCCTGACGGCCTGAGGTCGGCTGCCATGGTGGATGTGCTTCGGGTGTTCTGGTTGGACTGTGTGGACAACGTCATATCAATAACTATACCGTCCAGACGGTATAGTTAAGAAACGGGGCCCGGAGCGTGCATGATTGAAGCCATGGCCAGAAATCCCGTCGCACGCGATGCAGTCCTCGACGCTTTTGAAGAACTCCTGATCGATGTGGGGGAGCGGGCTGCCACTTTGGACGCGGTGGCCAGGCGGGCCGGCGTATCCAAGGGCGGGTTGCTCTACCACTTCCCCAACAAGGAAGCGCTGATCGCTGCGGTGCTGGAGCGGCTGGACCGACTGGCCGTCGAGGACCTCGCGCTGATGGCCGCAGCAGCCGAAGGTGCGGCGGCCTACTTCATCCGTTCCTCGCTCTGGTCCGACTCGCCTATGGACCGCTCCTTCGTGGCCGCCACCCGGCTGGCTGAAGTGGCCCATGAAGAGGCCCGCCGCCGCTTTGCCGCCATCCAGCAGCAATGGTTGGACCTGATCGCGGCCGACGTCGGCACGGCCGTGGCGAAAGCCGTGCTGTACATGGGGGACGGGCTGTATTTCAACGCCATGTGGGAAAGCGGTACCACCGGGGACAGCCGGGGCAGGCATGGAGACATTGAGGAGCTCCTCGCTGCCGTGGAGCGGCTTCGCGGCTGATTCTGCTCAATCATTCGGCCAGCCTTCTGGTGCAGCCCGCGTCCATCCGGGCGCGCTGGAGCTCCACACCGGAATGATTGAGCAGAATCCGCCGACCTCATTTGCCCGGTGGCCCGGGGCGTAGGAGAATTGGACCGCGTGGCGACCATCTGCGGCCGCCACAAAATCTGAATATGCCTTTGATCTGCGGCGGGAGAGTTCTGTTAGTAGGTACAACAGGCGCCGTAGGAGCAAATCCTCCCCAGGAATCTCTCAGGCCCACGTACCGCCGCGGCCAGGCAACTCTGGAAAGTGGCAGGCCGTCCGCCTGAAGCGTCCCGGATCACTCCGGAATGTCAGGACCGCTGTGCCCACCGACGGTGCAAGCGCAGCCTAGCGGAAGCAGGCTGCGCGGAAACTCTCAGGTCCCAGACAGAGTGGGGAGGAACCCGAGTCGATGTGGCGCACCCTGCGCCGCCTTAGTAATGGAGTTCCTTGTGAGTGTTAATTCGGCCTCGGCCACTTTCGTTGACCGGCATATTGGCGCCCGCCGCCAGGCCGATATCGACTCCATGCTCAAGGCCGTCGGCTACGGCACTGTGGACGCGCTGGTGGATACGGCCGTTCCCAACGGCATCCGGCAGGATGTGGCACTCCGCCTTAAGGACGCCCTCAGCGAGGTTGAGGTCCTTGCGGAGCTGCGGAAGCTCGCGGCGAAGAACAAGACGGCTGTCCAGATGATCGGCCAGGGTTACTACGACACCGTGACGCCCGCGGTCATCCGCCGGAACATCCTCGAGGCCCCGGCCTGGTACACCGCGTACACGCCGTACCAGCCGGAGATTTCGCAGGGCCGCCTGGAGGCGCTGCTGAACTTCCAGACCATGGTCCAGGACCTGGTGGGCCTGCCGATCGCGAACGCGTCGCTGCTGGATGAAGCCACCGCGGTGGCCGAGGCTGTGCTGATGATGCGCCGGGCGAACAAGAACAAGGAGGCCCGGGACGGCAAGACGGTCCTGGATGCCGATTGCCTGCCGCAGACCATCGCGATTGTGAAGGGCCGCGCCGAAGCCCTGGGCTTTGAGGTGGAGGTCGCTGACCTGTCCAAGGGCCTGCCCGACGGCGTTATCAACGGGATTGTGCTGCAGCAGCCGGGCGTCTCGGGCCGGGTCTTCAACCACGCCGACGTGATCGAGGCTGCCAAGGAGCGCGGCGCGCTCGTCACGGTCGCTGCCGACCTTTTGGCGCTGACGCTGATCACGCCTCCGGGGGAGCAGGGCGCGGACATCGCCGTCGGCTCGACCCAGCGTTTTGGTGTGCCGTTGTTCTTCGGCGGCCCGCACGCCGCCTACATGGCGGTGGCGAAGGGCCTGGAGCGGTCCATGCCGGGCCGCCTCGTCGGTGTCTCCAAGGACGACGCCGGGACCCCCGCGTACCGCCTGGCGCTGCAGACCCGTGAGCAGCACATCCGCCGTGAGAAGGCCACGTCCAACATCTGCACCGCGCAGGCACTGCTGGCCATCGTTTCCTCGTTCTACGCCGTGTACCACGGCCCCGACGGCCTCAAGGCAATCGCCGAGACCACCCACAGCCACGCTGCAACCATCGCCGCATCGCTCAAGGCGGCCGGCCTGGACGTTCTGCACACAAGCTTCTTCGATACCGTCACGGTTTCCGTGCCCGGCAAGGCTGCGGCCATTGTTGCCGCAGCGGAAGCCCAGGGCATCAACCTGCGCCACATCGACGGCGACACCATCGGCGTTTCCGCCGATGAAACCACAACCCCGGCCATCGTCGCCGGCGTGCTGGACGTCTTTGGTGCCGCCGCGGTGGACGCAACCGCCGGCACTGACACGGAGTTCGCGCTGGATGCCGCCGTCGAACGTTCCTCCGGTTACCTGCAGCACCCGGTGTTCAACACGCACCGTTCCGAGACCCAGCTGCTGCGCTACATCCGCAGGCTGAGCGACCGGGACCTGGCGCTGGACCGCACCATGATTCCGCTGGGTTCCTGCACCATGAAGCTGAACGCCACGGCAGAGATGGAAGCCATTTCCTGGCCGGAGTTCGCCTCGATCCACCCGTTCGCCCCGGATTCCCAGACCGTGGGCTGGCGCGAACTCATCACCGATCTCGAAGACCAGCTGACCGAGATCACGGGCTACGACCAGGTGTCCCTGCAGCCGAATGCCGGGTCCCAGGGCGAGCTCGCCGGCCTGCTGGCCATCCGCGGCTACCACCTGTCCCGCGGCGATGACCAGCGCACGGTCTGCCTGATTCCGGCTTCGGCGCACGGCACTAACGCCGCCTCCGCTGTCCTGGCGGGCATGAGGGTCGTTGTGGTTGCCACCGCCGCGGACGGCAGCATCGACCACGCTGACCTGAATGCCAAGATCGAGGCGAACAAGGACGCCCTTTCGGCGATCATGATCACCTACCCGTCCACGCACGGTGTCTACGACGCCGATGTCCGTGAGGTGTGCGATTCGGTGCACGCTGCAGGCGGCCAGGTTTATGTGGACGGCGCCAACCTGAACGCGCTCGTTGGCCTGGCGCAGCCGGGCAAGTTCGGCGGCGACGTCTCGCACCTGAACCTGCACAAGACTTTCTGCATCCCGCATGGCGGCGGCGGACCCGGCGTTGGCCCGGTCGCGGCGAAGGCCCACCTGGCGCCGTTTATGCCGGGTAACGCAGCCACGTGGACCGAAGGCAATGACGTCCCGATCTCTGCCTCACGGTTCGGTTCTGCCGGTGTCCTGCCCATCTCCTGGGCGTATGTGAAGCTGATGGGTGGCGAGGGCCTGACCGAGGCCACGAAGTCGGCGCTGCTGGCGGCGAACTACGTGGCGGCCCGCCTGAATGAGTACTTCCCGGTTCTCTACACCGGCGAGGGTGGGCTGGTGGCGCACGAGTGCATCCTGGACCTCCGCGGGCTGACGGCGAAGACCGGCGTCACCGCGGAGGACGTGGCCAAGCGCCTCATCGACTACGGTTTCCACGCCCCCACCCTCGCGTTCCCGGTGGCGGGCACGCTGATGGTGGAGCCCACCGAGTCCGAGGACCTGGTGGAGATCGACCGGTTCATCGACGCGATGATCACCATCCGCAAGGAAATCGACCAGGTGGCCAACGGCGACTTCACTGTCGAGAACAGCCCGCTGCGCCACGCACCCCACACCGCGTCCGCCGTCGTATCTTCCGACTGGACCCGTCAGTACCCGCGTGAGCAGGCCGCCTTCCCCGTCCACCACCTCAAGCAGGACAAGTACTTCCCGCCCGTCGGCCGCATCGACGGCGCAGCCGGGGACCGCAACCTGATCTGCTCCTGCCCGCCGCTCTCCGAGTTCGAAGACTAGAGTCCGGGCCCGGCAGACCGGAGTTTTCACGCGTGCTGCGCCCCACCGGCTCCCTAACCTCGCAAGCTCGGCCAGGGAACCCTGCCGGCGTGGGCCCAGAGCAGGCAGAGGATGCCGGGGACCTGCCGCCCCAACCGGAGGCTTTAGACTTGTGGCTACGCAACCCCTGAGATTGGACACGGCCCCCTTGCGAGAATTCACCGCCCGCTTTGCCACAGCGGAGGAAATTGAGAACTGGGACAAGCACGTCACGGCCAACCCGAACGGCGGCAACATGTTGCAGTCCGCTGCCTACGCGTCCGTGAAGAACGGCAGCGGCTGGACCGCCCGTTTCCTGGTCCTGGAGTCTGCCGGGACTGCCAGCTACAACCTGGTGCTGGAGAAGAAATTCCCGGTGCTGGGCCGCCTGTGGTACCTGATCAAAGGTCCTGACCTGGGTGCCGTCGAGGACCTGAAGCCGGTCTTGGACGCGTGCGCTGTATTCGCCCGGAGCCGGAAGCTCAATGTCTTCACCATCAAGATTGAACCGGACATCGTGAGCACCCCGGAAGCCCGGGCACAGCTCGCCGCCGCCGGCCTGGTGAAGGCCCCTAACATCCAGTCCAATGACTCCACGGCGCTCCTGGACATCGCGGCACCGGAGAACGAGGTGTTCCGGTCCATCTCCTCCCGCGCCCGCAACGCGATCCGCCGGGCAGAGCGCGAAGGCTGCGCCGTGGTGCAGCAGGAGCCAGGCCCGGAAACGTACCGGGCGCTGTATGACCTAATGGCGGACACCGTCAACGCCAAGGGTTCCATGCCGTTGCGCAGCCTCGAGTACTACACTCAGTTCTGGGACGAATTCTGCACGCGCGGCCAGGGCAGCTTCTTCTTCGTTTACGAAGACGGCAAACCCAGTGTGGGCGCCTTTGTGATCAACTACGGATCCAAGGCAACCTACAAGGACGGCGGCTCCACGCAGAACAGGAAGCAGTACGGCGATTCGCACCTGGTCCAGTGGCAGGCCATCCGGAGAATGCAGGAACTCGGCTGCACCGAGTACGACTTCTGCGGCACGCCGCCCTCCGGCCTGATCAAGGACAAGACCCACCACCTGTACGGCATGGGCATGTTCAAAACGAGCTTCACTAAGATGGTGACGGACTTCGTCGGCTGCTACGACTACGTGCTGTCGCCCGTCAGGCACACCCTGTGGGTCAAGGGCGCGGAACGGGTCTTCCGCCGGCTTGAAACCGCACGCACCGGCCAGCAGTTCTACTGACCGCCCACCAGCCACTCTCACCATCCACACCACGAAGGCCAGCGCCTGCCCCAGTCGGCAGCCCAGCCATAGATGAGGTTATTTCCGTGAATCCAACCAAGGCCGGAGCCGGACTCGAGCTCAGCGTCCTCAGCGATGCCGAGTTTGAGTCCTTCTCCCTCAAGCATCCGCAAAACAACTTCATCCAGTCCGCTGACTTCACCCGTTTCCAGCGTGCCCGCGGTCAGTCAGTGGAACTGTTCGGTGTAAGGCGCGACGGCGACCTGGTCGCTGCCGGGAAACTGAACTTCACCACCAACCGCTGGGGCTACAAGGTGTGCGAGTGCGCCAAGGGCCCCCTCCTGGACTACACAGACTCCGCACTGGTGCGTGACGTCGTCGGACTCCTTAAGGAACGCGCCGCGGAACGCAAGGCTGCCGAACTCCGGATTTCCCCGAACCTGACGTACATCGCCCGCGATGCCGACGGCGCCGAACACCCCGAGATCGTGGACAACAGGCCGCTCGTGGCGGAACTGGCGGGCCTGGGTCTTGAACACCAAGGCTCGGACATGAACTTCACCAACGTGAACTGGATGTTCATCAAGCAGCTCGACGGCATCACGGACGCCGAGGAGCTCATCATGGGCACCAGCTACCGGACACGGAAGGCCATCCGGAAGGCTGAAAAGAACGGCGTGTTCCTGGAGCAGGCCACCCTTGAGACCCTCGACGAGTTCTACTATGCGCTGAGCACGGCGGGGGACGAGAGGGGCTTCTTCTATCGGGAACGCGAATACTACGACCAGCTCCTGCGGACCACCTCGGCCGAGTTCACCAAACTCATGATGGCCAAGATCGACATCCCCGCGTACCGGAAGTCCATCACCGAACGGCTGGAAGCGGAATCCGCGTCCGCAGCCGAACTCCGCCGTGAAGTGGAAGAGACCGGCAGCAAAAAGAAGGCCAACCGCCTCAAAGTGGTCCAGGACCTCGTGGACAGCTACGAGCGCAGCCTCAAGGACATCGAGCGGTTCCCGGACTCGGTGGGAGTGGCAACAGTAGCCGCCATCCACTTCGTCTGCTTCGGCGACGAGGTGGTCTGCGTCATCGGCGGCACCAAGCAGGACTACATCTACTTCAACGGCGCCACCTCGCTGTACTGGGGGATGCTGCTGCACGCGCTGGACAAGGGCTACTCGCGCTACAACTTCTACGGCACCTTCGGCATCCAGGGAGAGGACGAAGAAGGCCACGGCGGCTACGAGTTCAAGAAGGGCTTCGGCGGCGACGTGGTCCAGCTGCTGGGTGACTTCGTGATGCCGGTGCGGCCGGTAGCCTTCCAGGCCAACCGCCTGTTCCGAGCGGCCATCGCGGCGGCGCGCACCCTGCTGGGCAAACTGCCACTGAAGCGCCAGGCCTAACACCAAACCACGAACTGCCAGAAAGGGAGGAGCACCAAGGTGAACGATCGACCTGAAAACCCAAGGCGCAGGCCTCCCACCGACGGTCTGCCCAAAACAGAGCCTCTCACCCCCTCCCAAATCCACCAGGATGCGGCGGCGAAGAGGATGCTGCGGCGCCTGGTGCGGGGGGAGAACCCGCCGACGGCGCCACTGAGCATTGTGGACAGGCTCGCCGGAAGCCCCTACGCCAACCCCATGATCCAGGTGGGAGGCGTGGACACGTCCGCACGCAAGACCCTGGACTTTTCCCTGCACCTGGCCGAGACCATGTTCCGGTACGGGGCAGGAGCCCTGGAAGTGGAGACGAGCATTATTGCCGTCACCGCGGCGCTGGGGCTGAAAAACATCGAAGTGGACATCACCAACCAGTCGGTGGCCATCAACTATGCGCCCAAGGACCAGACGCCCATCTCGCTGCTTCGGGTTGTGCGGTCCTGGACCAACAACTATGCCGGGCTGGCCAAAGTACACCGGCTGGTGACGGACATCGTGGCCGGGGGAGTGGGGCGCGATGAAGCCATCCGCCGGCTGGACGAGGCCATCACCAGCCCCAAACCGTTCCCGCGCTGGATGGTCACCATAGCGTTCGGCGTGTTCGCCGCAGTCTTTGTGGGTGTGCTCGGCGGCGGGCCGGTGTCCTCGGGCATTGCCTTCGTGGCCAACATCGGTGTCAGCCTGCTCGCCCGCCAGCTGGGCCGGTGGCGGGTTCCGGACTTCTTTACGACGGCGGCATGCTCCTTCGGCGTTACACTCACCGCGCTGCTGTTGTGGCGCTTTGAACTCACCAACGCCCCGGCGATTGTGGTGGTGGGCGGCATCCTCCTGCTGCTGCCCACCGGGCGCCTGGTCTCCTCGGTCCAGGATGCCATCAACGGGTTCCCCGTGACCGCAGCGGGCCGGTTTCTGTCCACCTTGCTGACCTTTGGTGCGATTGTGGCCGGGATCGCGGTGGCCTTTGTGGTGGGCGCGATGACCGGAATGCAGCCCATTAGCGTTACCCAGACATTCCCGCCAGCCTACGACCTCTGGGTCCTGGTGATCTTTATTGCCGTCGCCGTGATGGCCATCGGCGTGACGGAGCAGACCTCCTGGGAGCTGCTGCTGCCTACCGCGGGCGTGGGCGTCGTGGGCTACCTTGTGCTGCTGGGTGCCGCGTCCCTCGGCGTCGGTGACCGGTTCTCCCCGGCGCTCGCCGCCGTTGTGATTGGCCTGCTGGCGCGGGTGGTGGCGTTGAAGATGGGCGCACCGCAGCTGGTGGTGGCCGTCCCGGCGGCCCTGATCCTGCTGCCCGGGCTGACCATTTTCCGCTCGATGTATGTGCTGACCATCGAGGAATCCGAAATCCTCCTCGGCGCTGGCGGCATGCTCAACGCCGGCGCGATCGTCCTGGGCACAGCGGCCGGCATTGTCCTCGGCGACACCCTGGCCCGGCCGTTGACGGGCAGCCTGGCCAGCAACGAACGGCGACGCGCCCGGCGCCGCTAGGTACAGCTCAGATCTTCCCTGCTTAGATCTTCCCCATGGGCAGTTTCTTCTCCGCCTGAAAGTCGTCCTCCACCCGGCCCTGGGCCCAGTAGCCGGACAGCGAAACCTGGCTCCGTTCCAGGCCGCGCTGGACGAAAAACACGTCCCGCAGGCTCTTCATGTAGCCGCGCTCGCCATGGGCAAAAACGTCAACGCGGCCAGTGGGCCATTCGGCGTCGGCCACCGCTGAGACGAGGAGGTCCCCGGCGCCTGCCGGCGCGCCGTGGCGGCGCAGCCAGGTCACCTTAACGCCCGCCGGGGACGCGAGGGGCTGGATGTCGGCGTCGCTGTCCACCTCGATATACGCCAGGCCTGTCGCTTCCGCCGGCAGCGATTCGATGGCGGCGGCGATCGCAGGAAGTGCGGCTTCATCGCCGGCAAAGAGGTACCAGTCAGCGTCAGGCGCCGGGTTGTAGGCGCCGCCCGGGCCGGTGAAGGTGAAGGTGTCCCCGGGCTTGGCGGCAGCCGCCCAAGGGCCGGCCAGCCCTTCGTCGCCGTGGATCACAAAGTCGATGGCGAGTTCCTGGGCCTCGGTGTCCACCCAGCGGACCGTGTAGGTGCGGGTGAAGGGCCACTGCTCGCGGGGCATGGTTTCGCGGATGGTCCACAGGTCCAGGGGCTGGGCATAGTCAACGCCGGGCTGCGGGAAGACGATTTTGATGTAGCGGTCCACGAAGGTGTTGTTCACGTAGGCGGCAAAACCTTCGCCGCCGGCCACGATCCTGACCATGTATGGCGAGAGTTCTTCCCGTCGGATGACCGTGAGATCGATCTGCGGACGTGTTTTTTTCGTGGCGTTGGTGGCGGCCGGAAGAGTGCTCATAAGGCAAGCCTAAGCTAAGGGACCGGAGGGAGTTCCCAGGTTACGCCAGGGCATCCCTGGTCCTGCAGCAGTTGGTTGATGGTGCTGAAGGGCCGGGAGCCGAAGAATCCGCGCGACGCCGACAGCGGGCTGGGGTGGGCGCTGGACACGACCGCCGCGCCGGGCAGGAGGGGCCGGACGCTCTCCGCGTCCTTGCCCCACAGCACCGCCACCAGCGGCGACGGCCCGCCGTCGGAAG
Organism: Pseudarthrobacter raffinosi; assembly: GCF_023913835.1. Lineage (NCBI taxonomy): Bacteria > Bacillati > Actinomycetota > Actinomycetes > Micrococcales > Micrococcaceae > Pseudarthrobacter > Pseudarthrobacter raffinosi. The sequence continues at coordinate 27,948 of NZ_JAMXBG010000020.1, forward strand.
TGCGCCGGCTGGCCACCGCGGTGACTGCCGCCGTCGTGATGGCCTCCCAGCCTTTGCCCCGGTGGGAGCCGGCTGCCCCGGCGCGGACGCTCATGACCCGGTTAAGCAGCAGGACCCCTTGGCTTGCCCAGGCGGACAGGTCGCCGTGGACGCGCGCCGGAAGGCCGAGGTCAGACTCCAGCTCACGGTAGATATTCGCGAGGCTCCGCGGGATGGGGCGGGTCCGCCCGTCAACGGCAAAGGACAGGCCGATCGCGTGGCCCGGCGTGGGGTAGGGGTCTTGGCCCACTACCAGGACCTTCACGCCAGCCAGCGGCTGCCGGAAGGCGCGCAGAACGTTCGACGGCGCCGGCAGCACGCGGTGGCCCGCGGCAACTTCGGCAGCCAGGAAGCCCAGGACGCCGCGCAGCTCACTCTCTACGGGGCCCAGCGCCTCCGCCCAGTCGGCAGCCATCAGCTCACTGAGCGGCAAGGCGGCCATCTCGGCAAAGCCAACGGCCTCCGCCGGGTCCGCCGTCAGTTCGAACAGCGCGTCAGATTCAAACACGCTCCCATTCTCGCAGGGTTGCCTGATGCTGCGGTCGGGGCGCAAATGACAACCGTGTTATTCACGCCGTAGCATGGGGAGGAGATTTAGTAACTTGACCGGTGATTCAGCGAGACCAGCGAAGGGGTGTGCCGTGGCGGAACCTCCTCGGGAATATATGCCGGAGCCGGAGGAGCGCGGTTCTTTGCTGGCTGACTTTACCCTCCGTGACTCCCCGTTGAGCGAGCGCGACCAGCAAATGCTGGCACTCGAGCGGCAGTGGTGGAAGTACGCCGGGGCCAAGGAACAGGCCATCAGGGAGCTGTTCGATCTGTCCGCAACGCACTACTACCAGCTGCTCAACGCCCTCATCGACACCGAGGCTGCACTGGCCCACGACCCCATGTTGATCAAGAGATTGCGTAGACTACGTACGTCGCGTCACCGGGCACGCACTGCACGACGCCTGGGTTCCGACGCCTGACCACGCTCGTGCTGAGCAATCAGCAGCAATCAACAAGGACGTCTCCCCACCATGACCAAATACGCTCGGGATGAATTCGACAAGGTTCCGGAGTCCGCCTCGCGGCAAGGCGTCCACCGTGCGGCCTCGGCGCCTGCCCGCCGCAAGCTGTGGCCCATCCTCGCGGTGGGGATTGTGGCATTGGCCATTGGAGTGGTGTCCTTCCTGATCCTTCCCAAGCTCGGGTTCACCCAGGCCGGCAGTGAAGCCTCCACCAGCCTGGAATCAACCGCGGCCCCCGAGGCAAGCGCGGCACCGTCGGCCACCGCTGAAGCCTCCACGGACCCGGAGCCCTCTAATAGCCCTGACGCCGAGCCCAGCGCTTCGCCCAGTAACATTCCCTCCGCGGTTGTGCTGGACAAGACCCAGGGCGTGGCCATCTACAACGCCTCCGGTAAGGCCGGGCTCGCCGGACGCATCAGCTCTATGGTCCAGGCCGATGGCTGGACGCTGGGCCAGGTGGGGAACTGGGGCGGCGCTCCGCAGCAAACATCCGCGATCTTCTACTCGGGCCCGGCGCAGAAAGCCAACGCCGAAGCAGTCTCCGAACTCCTGAACATCCCTACTCTGGTGGAGAGCCAGGACTTCCAGGTGCCGTTGGTTGTTGTCCTGGGGCCGGGCTACCAGTAGCGTCTCGCGGTCACGCCTGAGTAACTTTTGGGCCCCGGAGCGGCCGTGTGGTTCGGCCCGCCGGATGGCTTGTCGCTAGAGTGATTTCAGGCTTCGGTCCGTAACAAGCGGCACACTTCCGACAGGGACCGACGGCACGACGGAAAAGAGTGGACATCATGGCATTGGGAACGGTTAAGTGGTTCAACGCCGAAAAGGGCTACGGCTTTATTACGGTGGACGGCTCCGGGGACGATGTCTTTGTGCACTGGTCGGCCATTGAGGGCGAAGGTTACCGGGCCCTGGATGAGGGCCAGCGCGTGGAGCTTGAAGTCGGTGAAGGCGAGAAGGGCCCGCAGGCAGAAAACGTCCGGCCCACGCAGTGATCTCCCGCAGCTTGCGTTCAACAATCGTCCGCACAGCCACGGGGGCGGCCGTCCTGCTGGCCCTGGCCGGCTGTGCCGGGGCAGGCGGCAACGCCCGCGTTGAATCCGCTGAAGCGTCCGGTGACGGCACGCTGCGGATCGGGCTGATCCAGGACAGCGCAGGGGGGCAGGCCTTCCTCAACGACTCGCAGCTCGCTGCGGCCCAACTGGCCATCAAGGAAATCAATGCGGCCGGCGGTCACAAGGGCAGGCTTGTTGACCTGGTGGTAGGCGCCGGTGAAGGCGCCGATGCCCAGGCCAGGAATCTGGCCTCAGCCAAGGTTGATGCAGTGATCGGTCCCACGGATTCGAGTCACGCCGCTGCCGCCATCGACGTCCTCTCGGCTGCGCGGGTCCCGCTCGTCTCGCCGGCCAACTCCGCTGCCGGCCTGTCCCGCTTCAAGAGCGGCGGCTACTACTTCAGGACGGCGGCCGCGGACGTTGCACAGGCCTCGGTGCTGGTGAAACTGGCCAAGGACGGCGGCGCCAAGGGCCTTGCCGTGGTCTACCAGGACTCTAGCTACGGAAAGGACGTTTCGGTCGCGGTGACCGGCGCCGCCAAGAACGCCGGCCTGGAGACTGTCTCCACCACCGCCTTCAAGCCCGGCGACGCCGGGAACGCGGCAGCTGCTGCCAAGGCTGCCACGCCTGACGCCGTGGTGCTCATCGCCAGGGGCGATGCCCAGGGCGCCATCGCCGAGCTCAATAACGCTGGGATCTCGGGCAAGAGCATCATCCTGAGCGACGGCGCCTTCGCCCAATACGGTTCGGGGGTGGGATCCAAGGCCCTCGACGGCGCCCGTGCAGTGGTGCCAGGCCTGCTGCCGTCCGCGGACTTCCAAGCACGGCTTGTTTCGGTCAACCCTGCATTGAAAGACCTTTCGTTCGCCGCCGAGACCTACGACGCCGTGAACCTCGCGACCCTGGCGGCAGCGAAGGCTGACGACGATGCCGGCCGCTCCATCGCCGCCAACCTGATCGCCGTGTCCGGCGGGACAGTTGGCGGGCAGCCCGCCGCGAAGGCCTCTGGCCCGGCCACCAAGCCGTGCCTGTCCTACACCGAGTGCCTCGCTGTCCTGAAGACCGGGGCAGGCATTAATTACGACGGCGAATCGGGGCCGGTTGCCTTCGATTCCAACGGTGACATCACCACTGCCAATTACATGGTGTTCACGTACGGCGCGGACAACAAGGCAGTGCTCAGCGGCCGTGAGGCTGCGGGCCGGGCCGCAGGCTGATCGCCAATGGCGAACGGGTCGCCCTGACAGGGCGATTTGCGGGGTCTTTCGCTTGCACTCTCACCTAGGGAGTGCTAATTATTGAGTTAGCACTCTTACGTACCGACTGCTAAAGCAACGTCCGGTTTTTCCGGCAGCGGAGCTTGGCGGCGGGTCGTGGAGCGAGAGAAATACCTAGCTGGAGTGAGATCCCCAGCCGCGGCATACAGAGGCCGCCGGTGAAGGATCGTCCGTCGCGGGCACTGCAGTGAGGTTCATTCTTAACGACTGTCCCGAAAGGACTACTGCCGTTATGGCCAAGATCATTGCATTTGATGAAGAGGCACGCCGCGGTCTTGAGCGGGGCCTGAACATCCTCGCCGACGCCGTCAAGGTCACCCTCGGCCCGCGTGGACGCAACGTCGTCCTCGAAAAGAAGTGGGGCGCCCCCACGATCACCAACGATGGTGTTTCCATCGCCAAGGAGATCGAACTGGACGACCCTTACGAAAAGATCGGCGCTGAGCTGGTCAAGGAAGTTGCCAAGAAGACGGACGACGTCGCTGGCGACGGCACCACCACGGCTACCGTGCTGGCGCAGGCCCTGGTCAAGGAAGGCCTGCGCAACGTCGCGGCCGGCGCTGACCCGCTGTCCCTCAAGCGCGGTATCGAGAAGGCTGTCGCGGCCGTCACGGTTGAACTGCTGGCCTCGGCCAAGGAAATCGAAACCAAGGAAGAGATTGCGGCTACTGCCTCCATCTCCGCCGGTGACGACGAAATCGGCGCCCTGATCGCTGAAGCCCTGGACAAGGTGGGCAAAGAAGGCGTCATCACCGTCGAGGAGTCCAACACCTTCGGCCTGGAGCTCGAGCTCACCGAAGGCATGCGCTTCGACAAGGGTTACATCTCCGCTTACTTCGTTACTGATACTGAGCGCCAGGAAACGGTCCTTGAGGACCCGTACATCCTGATCGTCAACTCCAAGATCTCCAACGTCAAGGAACTGGTTGCTGTCCTGGAAAAGGTCATGCAGTCCAACAAGCCGCTGCTGATCATTGCCGAGGACATCGAGGGCGAGGCCCTGGCCACCCTGATCGTCAACAAGATCCGTGGCACCTTCAAGTCCGTTGCCGTCAAGGCTCCGGGCTTCGGCGACCGCCGCAAGGCCCAGCTGGCCGACATCGCTGTACTCACCGGTGGCCAGGTCATCGCCGAGGAAGTCGGACTCAAGCTGGAGACCGCCGGACTGGAACTCCTGGGACGCGCCCGCAAGGTTGTTGTCACCAAGGACGAGACCACCATCGTTGAAGGTGCCGGCGACGCCGACCAGATCGCTGGCCGCGTTTCCCAGATCCGTGCCGAGATCGAAAACTCCGATTCGGACTACGACCGCGAGAAGCTGCAGGAACGCCTGGCCAAGCTGGCCGGCGGCGTTGCAGTCATCAAGGCCGGTGCCGCAACCGAAGTTGAGCTCAAGGAACGCAAGCACCGCATTGAGGACGCTGTCCGCAACGCGAAGGCTGCTGTTGAAGAAGGCATCGTCGCCGGTGGCGGCGTTGCACTGATCCAGGCCGGCGCCAAGGCGTTCGCGAACCTGAACCTGACAGGTGACGAAGCAACCGGTGCGAACATCGTCCGCGTTGCCATCGACGCCCCGCTGAAGCAGATCGCCTTCAACGCTGGCCTCGAGCCTGGCGTTGTTGTCGACAAGGTCCGCGGCCTGCCTGCAGGCCACGGCCTGAACGCAGCAACCGGCGAATACGTCGACCTGCTGGCTGCCGGCATCAACGACCCGGTCAAGGTAACCCGCTCTGCCCTGCAGAACGCGGCTTCCATTGCCGGTCTGTTCCTCACCACCGAGGCCGTAGTGGCCGACAAGCCGGAGAAGAACGCTCCGGCCATGGGTGGCGGCGACGACATGGGCGGCATGGGCGGCTTCTAGTCCCCAGCGCCCGGACTACGTTCCGCGCAAACCATAATGCGGCCCCCTCCACTGGAGGGGGCCGCATTTGTTTGGCGCTACTTGCGGGCCGTGGCCAGCATCCCTTCGACTTCCTTCTTGAACGCGTCGGCGGCCGCCTGCGGAGTCATCCGGTCGTACAGGACTTCGTCGGTGAACCGCTTGATGACGTTCTGGACGCTGCCGGCACCCACCGGCGGGACGGGAGGCGCGCCGGCGATGTCCGGCGCAATGACCTTCAGGAAGGCCACCACAGTGGTGGCTGCCGGCTTGAGGGCCGGGGTGATGCCCTCGACGATCTCAGAGTTGCTGGGGACTCCGCGGTCTGTCATAAGGATGGCGCCTGCGGGGCGCGGAGCATCTTGATGCTGCTGCCCGTGGTGGTTTCCAGTGATCCCAGCTGGTTGGTCCACCACCAGGCCATGCCCACCCGGTTCGTGCCGAACAGGCTCTCCTCAAGGCCTGCGCCGGAGTCCTCGGTGGCCACCGTGGCCGGCGGACTTGCCTGGGAATCGCGCTGTTCCTTCAGCCGTTCCCAGAACGCAGCGGCCGTAGCGGTGTCGGAGTCCAGTTTCCCGTCCTGGGAGTAGAGGTCCTCGCCGTGCTGCCGAAGCCAGATGATGAGGTCCGCCTCGTTGCTGCCATAGGCCGCGCCGTAGCTCTTCCCGTCACCGGCCGCGCTGAGTTTCGCGGCGGTGTCCAGTCGTCCCAGGTCCAGGTGGTGTCGTCGGGGACAGGCACGTTTGCTGCCTCGAAGACCTTGGTGTTCGCCATGATGACGTAGGCGTTCTTTCCGGTGCTCAACCCGTACTGTGCGTTGTCGTATTGGCCGGACGCCAGTGATTCCTTGTCCAGCTTGGAGGTGTCGATCCCGCCCTGTTTGGCCAGGTCCAGCAGCGCCCCGCGGCCACCGTACTCGGCGATGTATTTCTGGTCCATCTGGATGACATCCGGTGCGTCATTGGCAGCGGTCGTGGTGGCCAGTTTGTCCCAGTAGCTGGCCCATTCGCCCGGCTCGGATTCGATCTTGATGTTGGGATGTTCCGCCTCGAACGCGTCGATGACTCTCTCTGTTTGCGCGTTGAGGTACTCATTGCCCCACCAGGCGAACCGCAGGGTGACTTCGCTGTTTTCGCTGGAGCCGGCGGGTGCACCGCAGCCTGTGGCGAGCAGTGAGACAGCGACGGCGACTGCGCCGAACTGGAATCTCCTGCGGCTAATGGCCCGAATCTTCATTGACGTGCCGTCCTCAAAAGGGTGGAGGTCCACCCCGCGCGTGTCCCGTGGCGGCGTCGGTGCCGGTGGGGAAGCTTCGACTGAGAAAGCGCTTTCCCGGCCAGGATTCGGATTCTGCCGCGCTTCGACTTCGGCGTCAAGGCTTTTCGGTAAGCGGTTTCCCGAGCGCTGGCTGAACCGGTTGTCGGCGCTGTCTGGCAGGATGGTTAGGTGACAATTACTGCAGCGGCCGACGGTTCGGCTTTAGGAAATCCCGGCCCGGCCGGTTGGGCCTGGTATGTGAACGACGACTGCTGGCGCGCCGGGGGATGGCCGCACGGCACCAACAACCAGGGCGAGCTGATGGCCGTCCTGGATCTGTTCCGTGCCACCGCCCACGTCCCGGAGGAGGACCTGAGGGTCCTGTGCGACAGCCAGTACGTGATCAACTCCATCACAAAGTGGATGCCGGGCTGGAAACGCAAGGGCTGGCGGAAGGCCGACGGCAAACCCGTCCTGAACGTTGAGCTGCTCAAGGAACTTGACCGGGAAATCGCCGGCCGGAAATACACGTTCGAATGGGTCAAGGGCCACGCAGGCCACGACCTCAATGAGGCAGCCGATGTCCGCGCGCGTGCAGCCGCCACCGCGTACCAGCAGGGTGTGGCAGCGCGTTCAGGCCCGGGCTTCGCGGGAGCCCCGGCAGCGGTTGGCCCAGCAGCTGATAGCCGGGTTGCCGTCAGCCCTGGGGCAGGCGCCGCACTGACCAGCCCCGGCGCCGCCACTGCAGCCAGCCTTCAGGCCGCCACCACAGCCGGCGGTGCTGGCTTCGACAGTCAGGTCTCGTACGGCCAGGACCTTTTCAACCAAGGCCCCTACGAGGAGCCGGACCTCTTCAGTGAGCTGGAGAGCGACTCCTTCATCCCGTCGGAGTCCGCCGGGGCCGAGATGAGCCCCGAAGCGATCGTCGAGGCCCTCGAACGCGAGTTGTCGGGCCCCGACATCCGTGGGGACATCGGCCGCACCGGCGTCCTCCTGCACCCTGATTTTATGGAGATCGGAACCTCGGGCAGGGTATGGACCCGTGACGCCACGATGATGGCATTGGAAGAGGAACCGGGGCAGCACACTGAACTGGAGATCCTGGGTGCGGACCGCATCGGCACCAGCGCGATCCTGCTGACGTGTCGAAGCTACTCGCGCTTAGGCACGGCTCTCCATAGCTCACTGTGGGTCTTGGACGGCAACAGATGGCGGCTCCGATTCCGCCAGGGGACGCCGGAGGCGTAGGGGCCATTTCGGCTGGGGACTCAGCTGAAGCGCTGGGTGTTGCCCTGCTCGGCCTGGGCGTAGGTGGACGCTGCTGATGCCAGGGCCATGTTGATGGATGCCAGCGATGCCTCCACCTTGCCCTGGGTGAGTGTCCACTCGGTCACCAGGGCCTGGAAGTTGTTGGCAGCCGAGCCCCGCCAGGTGGACTGCAGTTCGTCCAGGCCGCGCTTCATGGTCTGGACGTCCGAGCTGATCCGGTCCACAGTTGCTTTGACGTTGGCCGACTTCAGCTGAAGGAGTTCGGTGTCGACGGAAATGATGCTCATGGCTTGCTGCCTCTCGAAGTAGTGGGACAGCATGTGCTGCCCGCCCGGCTGCTCCGGGCCACTACCGCGAGCCTACGGACGGGCACTGCCCGCACGCCACGCTCCATGGCTATATGTGGATAACCTTGCCATCTCCGTGGCCTCCGTCCACAGGATCGCCATCCTGCGTGGCGGGTGGGCCCGGGTGGGCTTCCGCCAGGTGGTCATCGCCGGCGTGAGCCTCATCGGTGGCGTCGTCCCGGACCGGCAGGCTGACCACCAGCGTGGCCCCGCCGCCGTCGGTCTTTTCCACCCTGACGGACCCGCCGTGCGATCCGACGATGGCCGCGACAATCGCGAGCCCCAGGCCGCTGCCGCCGGTCTCGCGCGTCCGGGACGTGTCCGCGCGGTAGAAACGCTCGAACACCTTGGACGCGTCCTCTTCGAAGATGCCAGGGCCGTGGTCACGGACCTCGATCACGGCGAGCGGCTGCCCGCCGTCGGAGGTCCGGACCCCGACGGCTAGTTCGATCGGGCTGCCGTCCGGGGTGTAGCGCAGGGCGTTCCCCACGAGGTTCCCCACCACCTGCCGCAGTTTTGCTTCGTCACCGAGCACCGGCGCGGGGGCGGCCGGATCGTCACCAAGGCCGGTCAGGGAGATGGGGCGCGAGCGGTCGCTCGCCTGCGTGTCCACCACCGCATCGTGGGCAACCAGCTGCAGGTCCACGGGCTTTTGCTGGAGCGGGCGCTGTTCGTCCAGGCGCGCCAGCAGGAGGAGGTCCTCCACCATAGAGCCCATCCGTTTGGCTTCGCTTTCGATCCGCCCCATGGCCGTGGCCACGTCCTCGTCGGTGGCCAGCGCGCCATGGCGGTAGAGCTCGGAGAAACCCCTGATGGTCACGAGCGGGGTACGCAGCTCGTGGGAGGCGTCGGCCGCGAACCGGCGCATTCTGCCTTCGGAGGCTGTCCTGGCGGCGAAGGCCGTCTCGATATGCGCCAGCATGGCGTTCAGCGAGCTGCCGAGCCGCCCCACTTCAGTGCCGGGATTTTCGACGTCCACACGCCTGGAAAGGTCGCCCGCGGCGATGGCGGCTGCGGTCTTTTCCACCTTGGCCAGCGGACGGAATGACCGGGATACGGTCCAGCTGGCGATCAGGGAGGCCAGCAGCAGGGTGAGCAGGCCGACGCCGGTGACCACCAGGGTGGCGTGCTTGAGGACGTCATCCACGCTTTGCAGCGGCAAGCCTATGACAACGACGGCGGGACGGCCGACATAGAGCACGGTCACCGCGACCACCCGCCAGTTCTGGCCGTCGGTGCCCCTGACCTGGTACGGGAGGGTGCCCCGGTTCTGGGCGTCCTCAACGGAGATGGTTGCGATGTCGGGGTGGTCATCCGGATCGCCGCCCAACAGCTGGGGGTTCTCACCGGGGGTGTAAAGGATCAGCGAGTAGTCAGTGGGGACCATCGGGTTGGTGGGTGCCTGCAACTGGGTGAACGAGCGCTGCTTGCTGGCGAGGTCGACGGCGGCGTACAGCTTGTCATCCACCTGCGCCTGGAGGTAGCTGTGCAGCAGCGTGAGGGTGCCGGCGCCGGTTGAGGTCAGCGCAACAATCAGCAGTGCCATAATCATGGCCACCAGCTGGGACCTCAACGAGGCCGATTTCCACCGCTGCAGCAAGGTCAGCGCTTCTCTGCCGTCCGGAGCACGTAGCCGACTCCGCGTTTGGTCTGGATCAGTGCCGGTGCGTCCGGATCAATGTCCACCTTGCGCCGGAGGTAGGAGATGTAGGACTCCACGATCGAGGCGTCGCCGTTGAAGTTGTACTCCCACACGTGGTCCAGGATCTGGGATTTCGACAGCACGCGGTTGGGGTTCAGCATGAGGTACCGGAGGAGCTTGAATTCCGTGGGGGACAGTTCGATCACGGTGCCGCCGCGGCGCACTTCGTGGGCGTCGTCGTCGAGCTCCAGGTCGTCCACACGGATCACGGCGTCGTCGTCGAGCAGGGGCTGCGTGCGGCGCAGGACGGCACGGATGCGGGCTACTACCTCGTCCAGGCTGAACGGCTTGGTGACGTAGTCATCCCCGCCTACGGTGAGGCCGGTGACCTTGTCCTCCGTGTCATCCTTCGCCGTGAGGAACAGGACCGGAAAATGCTTACCCGAAGCCCGCAGCTTGCGGGTGACGGTGAAGCCATCCATGTCCGGCAGCATCACGTCCAGCACCGCCAGATCGGGCGCGTGGAGCTCGGCGGCGGCCAGCGCGTCACGGCCGTTGGCGGCAGAGACCACCTCGAAGCCTGCGAAGCGGAGCGAGGTGGACAGCAGCTCGCGGATGTTGGGTTCGTCATCAACAACTAGCAGCTTGGCTTCTGGGCCGGTCTTCTTCATGCTCCCATCATGCTCCCAGAAGCTGTGAGTTTTCTGGATGGATGGTGGGTGTTCCATGGGGAGCCCGCCGGGCATGGCCATCCCCCTCGCCGGACAGGAACAGCGGGTGGCCGTTAGGCGGCGCCGACATCCTTGGCGTCCATGATCCGGTAAGCATAGCCCTGCTCTGCCAGGAAGCGCTGCCGCTTGGCCGCGAAATCCTGGTCCAGGGTGTCCCGGGCCACCAGCGAGTAGAAGCGGGCCGCCCGGCCGTCCTTCTTGGGGCGGAGCAACCGGCCCAGCCGCTGGGCTTCCTCCTGCCGCGACCCAAAGGAACCGGAGACCTGGATGGCCACCGAGGCCTCGGGCAGGTCGATGGAGAAGTTGGCCACCTTGGAAACCACCAGCGTGTTCACGTCGCCGGCCCGGAATGCATCGAAGAGCTTCTGCCGTTCCTTGACGGACGTATCGCCCTTGATGACGGGAGCATGCAGGCGCTCGCCGATCTCGTCCAGCTGGTCAATGTATTGCCCGATCACCAGCAGCTGCTCGCCCTGGTGCCGGGCCACCAGCTGTTCCACGATCAGGGTCTTGGACTCGGACGTGGCGCACAGCCGGTACTTGTCGGCGTCCTCGGCCATGGCATAGGCCACGCGTTCGTCCCGGGGCAGGTCAATGCGGACCTCCACACAGTCCGCGGGGGCGATGTAGCCCTGGGCTTCGATGTCCTTCCACGGCGCGTCGTACCGCTTGGGCCCGATGAGGCTGAAGACCTCGCCTTCGCGGCCGTCCTCGCGGACCAGGGTGGCGGTGAGGCCCAGCCGGCGGCGGGCCTGCAGGTCCGCGGTCATCCGGAAGATCGGCGCCGGCAGGAGGTGCACTTCGTCATAGATGATCAGGCCCCAGTCGTGGCCGTCCACCAGCTCCAGGTGCGGGTACAGGCCGCCGCGTTTGGTGGTGAGGACCTGGTACGTGGCGATGGTGACCGGGCGGACCTCTTTGACCGCGCCCGAGTACTCGCCGATTTCGTCCTCCGTCAGGGACGTCCGTTTGAGCAGCTCGTCCTTCCACTGCCGGGCTGCCACCGTGTTGGTCACCAGGATGAGGGTTGTGGTGGAGCTCGTGGCCATGGCCGCGGCACCCACCAGCGTCTTCCCGGCCCCGCAGGGCAGCACCACCACGCCGCTGCCGCCGGCCCAGAAATTCTCGGTGGCGAGCTGCTGGTACGGGCGGAGCTTCCAGCCGTTCTCGTTCAGGGCGATCAGGTGGGGTGTGCCGTCCACGTAGCCGGCCAGATCCTCCGCCGGCCACCCGATTTTCAGGAGCAGCTGCTTGAGCTGGCCGCGCTGTGAGGAGTGGACCACAATGGTTTCGCCGTCGATCCGCGGCCCCAGCAGGGGCTGTATTTTTTTGGCCCGGATGACCTCCTCCAACACCGGGTAGTCGTCCGTGCGCATCACCAGGCCGTGCTGGGGGTCCTTCTCCAGCCGCAGCCGCCCGTACCGGGACATGGTCTCTTCGACGTCGATCAGCAGCGAATGCGGCACGGGGAACCGCGAGTATTTGAGCAGGGTGTCCAGGACCTTCTCCGCGTCCAGGCCGGCGGCGCGTGCGTTCCACAGGCCCAGGGGCGTCAGGCGGTAGCTGTGCATGTGCTCCGGGGCGCGTTCGAGCTCGGCGAAGGGGGCGATGGCATGGCGCGCCTCGGTGGCCAGTTCGTGGTCCACTTCTAGCAGGATGGTTTTGTCACTTTGGACGATCAGCGGGCCGTCGTTCACGCGGGGCAGTCCTTCACTGGCGCAGTTCTTCTGCGGCCTCAATGTCGATAATGCGGTGGATGGAGAGCACGCGCTCGGTTTCCTTGGCAGGATCGAAGACCCTGACGCGTCCGCCGTTTACGGAAAGGGGAACAACTGTCTCCAGGCAGGAATTCCCCTGGCTGTCCACCACGTTCATGCTCACGCGCTGCTTGAGCCGGATAGCCCGTTGCAGCGTCTCCAGCCCAAGCTGGGTGGCAGCTTCGCCGGAGCCAGCCACGGGGCCTGCGTGGTTTCCGGAGGCTTCAGCCCGCCTGTTCCGCAGGACGGCCAGCTGCGCGGCGACGTCGTCCTCGGCGGGTGCGGTCCGCGGCGCCGTGTAGACGGGGCGGGCGCTGCCGGGAACATTGTTAGTGCGGCGGAGCCGGACCACTCCGGGCTCGGCCTGGTCCACCGACGGCGAGAGGCCCAGTCCGCGCAGGACCTGGGCTGTTTCCCGCGGCGGAGCGGTGGAAATCAGTACCGTCGGCGCAATCCGGGCCAGCCCCAGGCCGGCCGCTTTCGACTCCGCCGCCAGCTCCAGCACCGTTGCCTCATCATCGCTTTGGATAAAGCTGGCGGCCGTTCCCACCCGGAGCCGGCCGTGCCGGGACGCAGTGTCCTCCACCAGGTATTCCAAAGGTTGGGGCACGGCCGTGGCCGAATGCTCACGCAGGAACTCCAACAGGCTCGACGCATCATGCCCGGCGTCCAGCGCGCGCCGGACCGAGTTGGCGGAGAACCGGTAGATAGTGGCGGGCCCCTGCCCCTCGGCGTCGGCCATCACCAGTAGCTTTTCGGCCAGCTCCGGAGCCAGGTAGCCCGGGGCAACTGCGGTCAGGTCCGCTTGGAGCAAGACGTGGTTCAGTGCCGCAGGCAGATGCTCGCCCAGGATGCCCAAGGCTTCGTCCGGGTTGTCTTCGGCAATGGCGCTACCCAGTTGGCTCAACGCACCGGACCCGATCAATCCCAGCAGCTCCGCTTCAGCCAGCACACCCCTGATCAGGGAACTGAACCGCCGGGCCATCCGCGGCTGCGTCCATTCAGCCCGCTGGAGGACTGCCGCGGCATCCAGGACCGGTGCCGTGCCGTCAGCAGCGGCAGCCTCCTGGGTGAGCTCCTCCAGGATTTCCAGGATCCGCTTCCTGACCACCGGGGCGTCCGGCCGCTGCGCCTCGGCCGAAAGGGCATTAACGGTGTTCCCGGCCAGGGCACGGTGCGCGGCGGGGACGCCGCCGGGGCCGTTAACCGGCTGACCCACCAGTGAAGGCACACGCTCGCTCGCGAGCCAGGCGTTGACCAGCCACAGCCACTGCTCCTGGCGGGGGAGGGCCAGCCACTCCAGCTGCGGGGGCTGCATCCAGGAGGACGAGTCCACATCAAGGCGCAACAGGCCGGCGAGGGCGCTGAGTTCCAGCAGCAGGCCCGCCCGGTGCTGGTCGATGCGAAGCGTCTCGGCCAGCCGCTTCATTTCCCGGACACCTACGCCGCCGCTGCGCAGCGTGGCCAGCGGCTGTTCGCGGACGGCGTGGAGGAGGTCACCCACCAGCCGGAGGGTTTCGGCGATGGCGCCCAGCGCCGCGTTCCGGCGAAGCGCAGCGGTGGTGCTGCCCAGCTCCGGAACCGGCGGGGACAGGGAGAAGTCATTGATGATAGCGCCGCCACGCAGCGACAATCCCACGCTATGCGGCAATTCCACATGCGCGGCGTCCAGGGGGACCAGCAGGCCCCGGGCCAGGAGCCAGTCAACGGGCCCGACGTCGGCGCCCTGGTTCGAGACCGACGCTTTCCGTTGCGCCTGGGGGACGGCACCCATGGCCCAGTTGCGGAATTTGGCGAGCAACGCCGTCGTGCGTTCCGGGGCTCCGGCCAAAGCCTCGCCGAGTGCCTCGGGCGAGGATGTCCAATGCTGCAGCGCGAGGGCTGCCTCCATGGGGGTGGTGGCGTTCTGGATGGAGACGCCGCTGCGGCGCAGCTCGGCAACGAGCTGGACTGCCCGCTGGGCAAACGCGGGCTGGAGCCTGACCAGCTCGGTGTAGCTGCGCCCCAGCCCCGCAGGATAGATTCCCACCACGTCCTTGAGGCTTCCCACCGGCAGGTAGTAGCGCTGGCGGTGGCCCGAAACCGCCGTTCCATGCGGCGGCTCTGCCCGGTGCACCAAAGCCAGTTCCTGGAGCGAGGCCAGGATGCGTTCCAGTGCCGCCACCGTGGACCCTGCAATGAGTTTCCGGACGCCCGCCGCCGAGGCGCTGTGTTCGGTGTCCGTGTTGGTACACAGATGCAGCGTTTCCAGCACCTGCATCTGTGGCCTGTTAAGCCGCTCGAGCGCGCGCTGGACGCTGACCCGCGCACTTGCCCGCGCGGCCAGGGCGGAAAAGTCAGGAACGGCGGGTGACATAAGGTCCGGCCGCGCTGCAAAGAGCGCCCGCAACGAGTCATCGCTGCGTGCTTCCAGTTCTTTGCTGAGCGCGCGAATAAGGGACATCAGTCCAACGTTACCGTCCGCCGGACTTTCCTGCCCGGCGCCGGCCCGCCACGCTGTCCAGCACCAGGAAAAGCATCAGCAGGAACGCCACAGGCAACCCGAACAGGGCAGTGGCAGTGACCCAGGCCGGAGCAGCGGAGCCTGCGAAGGCCAGTGCCATGACGGCTCCCACCGCCACGAGGGAAAGCATGGCAACAACCGCTGCGCAGATCATCAGTGGGCGCCGGTATCGCGAGGGTGTCATGCAGGCAACGCTAACAGCCGGGCGGCCGGTGGTGGCGCCACAGGCGGCCGTGAGCGGCGGGCACACAGCCGCAGGCAGGCGGCAGGACGAAGGGTGCGTGAAAGCAGGATTCCGGCTCCCGGCAGGATAACCTTGAGGAACAGACCAACACGGTCCGTCGCTGTCATACCCTGAACCCGCACATCAGTGCGGATGCGGTGACTGCCGGCCGTGTCAGAAGACGTCAGAACGAAGAAGGTTGATTACGTGCCTACCGGCAAGGTCAAGTGGTATGACAAGGAAAAAGGTTTCGGATTCCTCGCAGGCGAGGACGGCCAGGAAGTCTTCCTGCCCAAATCATCGCTGCCCGAAGGTATTACAGAGCTGAAGGCCGGCACCCGGGTTGAGTTCGGCGTTGCCGACGGCCGCAAGGGTGCACAGGCCCTGGGCCTGCGCGTCCTGGACAAGACGCCGTCCATCGCCAAGGCCAAGCGGCCCAGCGCCCGGGACCTCGCACCGCTGGTCCAGGACCTGGTCAGCGTGCTGGACAACCTCTCCGGAACCCTGTCCGCGGGCAAGTACCCGGAAGGCAACAAGGGCAAGGCCATCGCGGCTGCCCTGCGTAAGGTTGCCGACGAGCTGGACGTTTAGGTCTTGGCCATGAACGCGGAAGCTGAACAGCCGGACACCACAACAGCGGAGAAAGCGGGCGCCAAGGCCGAGGCCAAGCGCCGCGCCGGCGTGCCCGTGTGGCGTACCGGAAAGCCGGATGCCTTCCTCGCTGTTGCCGTTGGCGAGGCGCGAACCGCCCTCGAAGGCATCACGGCGGCGTCGGACATCGGTGCGCACCTGGCTGCCAAAAGTGAGGGCGACCGCCTGGTCACCCACCTCTTCGAATCAAGAATGGCCGGCTACCACGGCTGGCAGTGGTACGCGGTCCTGACCAGGAACTCCCGCTCCAAGGTGGTCACGGTCAGCGAGCTTGGCCTCCTGCCGTCGGAGGACTCCATCCTCTCCCCGGAGTGGGTGCCGTGGGCCGAGCGCGTCCGCCCCGAGGACGCACAGGCGGCAGAGGAAGAGGAGCCGCGCGCTGCTGAGGCTTCCGCTGCGGAGCCGGACACTTCGCACGCCGAGGCTGAAACTCCCGGGTCCGAAGACCCGGACGAAGAATCCGAAGACTCCGAAGACGACGACCCCGCCGGCGAGGCTGACTAAGCAGTTGCTAATGCGCAGGGTTGAGAACTAAGAAGGCCGGCTTTGATGTCCACCTTCAAATCCCTGCACATCCTCAACTACCGGATCTGGTTCCTCGGCGCGCTGGTTTCCAACATCGGAACCTGGATGCAGCGGACGGCCCAGGACTGGCTGGTGTTTGACCATCTCACCGATCACGACGCCGGGGCCATGGGCATCACCATGGCGCTGCAGCTGGGGCCGCAGCTTTTCCTGGCGCCGGTCGCCGGCCTCGTGGCGGACCGGTACAGCCGCCGGCAGCTGCTCATCATCACCCAGTCAATGATGGCCCTCCTGAGCACCGGCCTGGGCATCCTCGTGGTGCTCGGCGCCGGCCAGCTGTGGCACGTCTACGGCTTCGCCCTGCTGCTGGGCATGGTCTCCGCCCTCGATGCCCCGGTGCGGCAGACCTTTGTTTCTGAACTGGTGCGGGACGACTACCTGCCCAACGCCGTGGCCCTGAACAGCGCCTCGTTCAATGTCGCCCGGATGATCGGGCCCGCCGTGGCCGGCGTCCTCACCGTAGCGGTAGGTCCCGGCTGGGTGTTCCTGATCAACACCTTCACGTTCCTGGCCATGCTTCTGAGCCTGTGGAAGATCCCCGCCGCGTCACTGCGCCAGCTTCCCCGGGCGGCTCCGGGTAAGGGCCGAATCCGGGAGGGGCTGCGCTATGTGCGGTTCCGGCCGGACATCGTGGTGGTCCTGGTGGCCGTGTTCATTGTGGGAACACTCGGCCTTAACTTCGTGCTGTTTATCGCCGCGATGGTGGGCACGGAATTCGGGCTGGACGCCAGCGCGTTCGGGCTCATGAATTCCATCATGGCCATCGGTTCCGTGGCAGGCGCGCTGCTCTCCGCCGGCCGCGGCAAGCCCCGCTTGCGGATGATCTTCGGCGCCGCGGCCGCCTTTGGGGTGACCTCGGGACTGGCCGCGCTTGCCCCGGACTACTTCTGGTTCGGCGTGGCGCTGGTGCCGGTGGGCCTGTTCGCAATCACCATGATGACCAGTGCCAACGGCTACGTCCAGACCACCACCGATCCCGTGATGCGGGGCAGGGTCATGGCCCTGTATATGGCCATCTTTATGGGCGGCACACCCATCGGCGCCCCGTTGGTGGGATGGGTGGCCAACGTCGCCGGCCCCCGGTGGTCGCTTTCCGTCGCGGCCGCCTCCGGGATCATCGCCGCCGTGATCGGAATGATCTGGATCATCCGCGCCCAGCGGCTCCGGCTCACCTTCAACCGGCGGGCCCGCGGCCTCCGGTACTTCGGCGTCGTCTCCCACCTGGGCGTCCAACAACCGGGGGACAACGCAAACGGCGCCGCCCGGGACGAAAACCCGGACGACGCCGTCGGACGCTGACAACCGGCGTCACCACAAGACAGCGCGAACGGACACTTGGGGCCCTGGTTCCTGGGCCCCAAGTGTCCGTTCGCGCGGGTGCGCTACTTGCGCAGCTCGCCCACCACATAGTCGATGCTTGCCAGCAGCGCGGAGACGTCAGCCGGCTCGATGGCAACAAACGTGGCGATCCGGAGCTGGTTGCGGCCCAGCTTGCGGTACGGCTCGGTGTCCACGACCCCGTTGGCGCGGAGCACCTTGGCGATCGCGGCGGCGTCGATCGAGTCGTCGAAGTCGATGGTGGCGATGACGTTGGAACGGTCCTCCGCCTTGGCCACGAACGGCGTGGCGTACTCGGAGGCCTCGGCCCAGGAGTAGATCCGGCCGGCGGAGTCAGCGGTGCGGGCGGACGCGAAGTCCAGGCCGCCGTTGGCGTTCAGCCACTGCACCTGCGCGTCGAGGGTCACCAGGGTGGAGAGCGACGGCGTGTTGTACGTCTGGTTCAGCTTGGAGTTGTCAATGGCGGTCTGGAGGTCCAGGAAATCGGGGATCCAGCGACCACTGGCCTTGACCCGGGCGGCGCGTTCCAGCGCGGCGGGGGAGAAGAGCCCCAGCCACAGGCCGCCGTCGGACGCGAAGTTTTTCTGCGGGGCGAAGTAGTAGACATCGGCCTCGGAGACGTCCACGTCCAGGCCCCCGGCTGCGGAGGTGGCGTCCACCAGGACCAGGGAACCGGCGTCGGCGCCCGCGACGCGCTTGACCGGAGCCGCGACACCCGTGGAGGTTTCGTTCTGCGGCCAGGCATAGACATCCACGCCAGCCTCGGCGGCCGATACCGGGCGCGTGCCGGGCTCGGACTTGATGATGGAGGAGGCGTCCAGGAACGGGGCCTTGTTGGTGGCTGAGGCGAATTTGGAGCCGAACTCGCCGAAGGACAGGTGCTGGGCCTTCTTTTCCGCCAGGCCGAAGCTGGCGACGTCCCAGAAAGCGGTGGAGCCGCCGACGCCGAGGACCACTTCGTAGCCTTCGGGGGCGCGGAAGAACTGGCTGAGGCCTTCACGGACGGAGCCCACGAGGTTCTTGACCGGAGCCTGGCGGTGGGAGGTGCCCAGGATGGTCTTGGACGCCGCTGAGAGCGCTTCGAGCTGCTCCGGCCTGACCTTGGAG
Source organism: Pseudarthrobacter raffinosi (assembly GCF_023913835.1). NCBI lineage: Bacteria > Bacillati > Actinomycetota > Actinomycetes > Micrococcales > Micrococcaceae > Pseudarthrobacter > Pseudarthrobacter raffinosi. The sequence goes on from NZ_JAMXBG010000020.1 coordinate 46,618, forward strand.
GGTCCTGCGCCGAACCGTCCATCCTTTGGCAGGAGGTCGGCGGGAATAGTGATGCTGGTTTCGCTCACGGGGGCTCCAATTTCGGCATGGACGTGGCTCACGTCCGGGCGGTGGGGTGGCCGGTAGTCGGCGGTGACTGCATAAGGACCTCCTTTATTCTGCCTGAACCCTCGATTGGGCGGGGAACCGGGGCCGTCATAGTCCGGCCAATGAGACCGTTTGTCCCCGCCCGGGCATTATCCAGACAAATTCAAAATAGGCTAAGCTTTTTAGCGGACCTCGCCGCTGAGCGGGACGCGATACGGTGGGACAACGCAAGGTACTGCGCTCGAGGAGCTGAGCTGGATGACGGATCTGATCGATACTACGGAGATGTATCTTCGGACCATTTTGGAGCTTGAAGAAGAGAACATCGTTGCTCTTCGCGCACGCATCGCCGAACGGCTGCGGCATTCCGGACCCACGGTGTCCCAAACCATCGGCCGAATGGAACGGGACGGACTGGTCGTGGTCTCCGGAGACCGCCACCTGGAGCTCACGGAAGCCGGGCGGAAACGCGCTACGGAAGTGATGCGCAAGCACAGGCTCGCGGAACGGCTCCTGGCGGATGTGATTGGCCTGGACTGGGCCTATGTCCACGATGAAGCGTGCCGCTGGGAACACGTGATGAGTGAACGCGTTGAGCAGCGCATCTACGAGTTACTTAACCACCCCACCGAGTCTCCATACGGCAACCCCATCCCCGGACTGGCTGCCCTGGGCGGACCCGCGCCTGCGCTGCCCGACGCCGGTGTGATTAATCTCCTTGATGCGATGCAGGGCTACGGGCCGGCGTCGAACGTGACGGTCAGCCGGCTGGCTGAACCCATCCAGGTGGAACCTGAGCTGCTGGTCCAGCTGGACGAAGGCGGGATCAGGCCCGGTGCCTCGGTGTCCTTGGAGCGCGTGGGGGAGTACATTTCCGTGCGGGTTCCGGGAATCGAAGGGGCGCTCGAGCTGCCCCCGGAAGTGGCATCCCACGTCTTCGTTTCCGTCCGCTGACGGGACGGCGGTCCGCAGCGTGGGGCCGCGCCATAGCGCAGTGACCCAGGTTCCGCAAAGATAACGGAATTGTTACTGTCCAAGTTAATCACCTATAGTTGTAACTCAGCGTCGATACAAAAGCGTTACCTGATCCGGAGCCGAGCTCTGCCAGCGGATCAGGTGCATCAGTCACCAACTGGCAGAGGCGGGGAAACCACAACCGGCAGTCGTAAGACTGCCTTGGGGTGAAGTCCGTCAGCAGCAAGCCTCTTCCAGCGAAGGATCCTCACGGGATATCTCTGCGCCAAGTGCTTGTCACGGCGGACCGGGTCTTTGAACTCTCTGACCCGAATCCGACAGCTAACTTCGCAGGCTATCCAGAGAGGAACATTCTTGACCACGCAATACTCCAGGGGCCGCCGTCGCGCGGTGGGTCCCGCCTCGGCGCCCAGAGTGGCCGAGGATTTCACCGCGGAGAGGCCCCGCGACCCACAGCGGGACGCCCGCCGCCGCCGGGGACCCTTCCGGCAGATGACGGATTTCGCCGCCGCCAGTGGCCTCGGCCAGAAGGCCGGCATCGCCTTGGCAGCAACAGGCCTGGTTCTCACCGTGACGGTTCCTGTGACCGGCCCCGTGATGGCCACTCCGGCACCCGGCCAGGCCGCATCGGCCGTTTCCGCTGCTCCGCAGCCCGAAGTTACCGCCGAAGCCGCCGCCCAAATTGATTTCAGCCGCTCGTCCGTGGTTACCCAGGGTGATCCCGACGGCAAACTGAAGCAGCTGCTGAGCGCACAGTCCGCGGGATCCATTACCCGCGCGGCCTCTGCCGGAAGCCTCGGCTCGCCGCTGGCCCAGCTGGCTACAGTCTCCCCGTTCGGATTCCGGGTCAGCCCCATTACCGGCGGCTCCGGAGACTTCCACCGTGGCCAGGACTTCGTGGCACAGTGCGGAACCTCTGTCCTGGCTGCCGCCAGCGGCACCGTCACCTTCGCCGGCTGGCACCAGTACGGCGGCGGCAACCGCGTGGTGGTGGATCACGGCAATGGCCTAGAAACCACGTACAACCACCTCTCCTCCGCCAGCGTCAAGGTAGGCCAGACAGTCAGCCGCGGCGACGTGGTTGCCCTGAGCGGCACCACGGGCGCGTCCACGGGCTGCCACCTCCACTTCGAGGTCCAGGTCAATGGCGAAGTCGTTGACCCCACGGGCTGGCTCTGACCAAATGATGGCCAACTCTCGAATCGCAGCGACGTGCCGTGACCTGAATGTGACATTGGCTCGGAACTCCTGTAACGTCTAAAGCGCGTCAACTTTTCCGAAGTTGACGTTCTTGAGTGGATTGCCTAGCTCTGCCACCGCTCAAGGTCCGTTCGCATGACATCGTCTGGCAGGGGCGGGGGAACCAATTTTGGTCTTCGATTCTGAAGGCCTTGGGGTTAAGTCGCAAAGCTTCCACTGTGAAGCAGCGTGGCCGGGTGACTCCCATCCGAATCCGACAGCTCACCTCGCAGGCATTGGGAGAGGCTACCTTCGTGTCTTCACGCCATACTTCTGCGCGTCACCGCGCACAACCGGTTCGCACCAACCCCTTGGGCGCCGTGTCCAAGGCGGTCAGTGCCAATGCCGGGACCGTAGGTCGCCAGGCTGCTGTTATCGCAGCTGCATCAGGTCTGATCCTGAGCATGGGGCTTCCGGCCAACGCCGCGGATACCACCGCCGGCGTTTCCGCCTCCACCGAGTCCGGTTCCGCGCAGACGGCACTTGCCGTAACAGCGGCGCCCACGGCTACCGTTTCCTTCGAGCGCCCCGTGATCAAGACCACGCCGGCACCGAAGGTTGAGACGGTCCGTGCGCAGTCCACGGCCTCCGAAACCGGGGCTCAGGGTGCTGCCGCAACCGAGGCCGCGGCCTCCAAGCTCGCGGACAAGGTTTCCTCTGCGGCAGGATCGGGCCTGGCAGCTATCGCCTACACCGGCATCGGCCGCCCGTACGTATGGGGCGGCACCACTCCCAACGGCTGGGACTGCTCGGGCTTCACCCAGTGGGTCTACGCCCAGGCCGGCATCAGCATTCCCCGCGTCAATGCGTGGACTGCCATGACGCCCACGTCCACACCGTCTCCCGGTGACCTGGTCATGCAGAACGGCGGCGCCCACGTTGGCATTTACGTTGGCAACGGCATGATGATCGGCGCGCTGAACCCGTCACAGGGAACCCTGCTGCACTCTGTGGCTTCCACGGGCACTTCCTCGTTCTTCACGCTGGCCCCGTAGTTCCTGCAATCCAGTTCCTGCAGCCCTGTGCTGCTGGAACCGTTTCTTCGCTGGAAACTTTTCGCGAAATCCCCGTTCGGGGCGTGCCGGCGTACCCCCAAGATGCCGGCGCGTCCAAAGCCCTTGGGCTGCCCACGCGGTCCTGAGGAAAACGAAAGAGAGAAAATTAATGACTACACGTGCAACTGTTGCACGGCACCGCGCCGAGGTCGCCAAGACCAACTCGCTGGCTGTCATTGCCAAGGCTGTCGGCGACAACGCCGGCGGCATGGGCCGTCAGGCTGCGGTTATCGCTGCTGCTTCCGGCCTTGTCCTGACCAGTGGTATCGCTGCGAACGCGGCTGACACCGGCGTCCAGCGTGAAGCTGCGTCCGCTTCGAACCTTGAGGCTGAGGTTTTCGCCCCGGCCATCATTTCGGCTGCTTCCACCATTGCCATCTCCTACGAGAAGCCCGCAGTGACCACCACGCCGGCTCCCATTGAGGCTCCCGCGCCTGTTGTTGAAGCTCCGGCTCCGGCCAAGGCCGCGGCCACCCTCACGGTAGCGTCGGCGACTCCGGCCGCTCCGAAGGCGCCGGTCTCCGCCAGCGGCAAGGGCCAGGCCATCCTGTCCGCAGCCTATGCACAGCTCGGCGTCAGCCAGGACTGCACCATGCTGGTCACCAACGCGCTGGCTGCCGTGGGGATCAACTTCCGCGACTGGCCTGCAGGCTACCTGTCCCTCGGTCAGACCGTCAGCGCCGCCGAGGCCCAGCCCGGCGATCTGTTGTACTACGCCGACGGCGGCGCGGGCGTTGCCCACATTGCCGTCTACGCTGGCAACGGCCAGGCCGTGCACGGGGGCTACAACGGCAACCAGACCGTTGTGTTCAGCGCCAATGTCGGCTCCGGCCCCGTTTACATCCGCGTGTCCTAGCACCAGAGTCAGCATTCGAAGGACCCTCGCCTCACGGCGGGGGTCCTTCGCTGTCTGCGGGCTGCTGCCCTGATCCGGAGAGATGCACGAATCCGACACGTGACGGCGGCCGCTTCTGCGATTAGCTGATCCCGGGATTCTTTGTTTACTCTTGTGGTGTCGATCCATAGCCCGGATATGCCGGGGGCAGCCGGCCCTCGTGCCCCTGACGGGTGCGGCCACAAAGAGGTACGTGCATGCGCACTCTCGTTCTGAATGCTGGATATGAACCGCTGGCGGTAGTCACCTTCCGCCGGGCGCTGGTGCTTGTGCTCACGGGCAAGGCCAGTGTCATTGCCGAGGGCGATGATCCTGTGGTGGGACCGCAGGAGATCCTGGGCCGCCCGTCCGTGATTCTCCTGAACCGCTACATCCGCCCCAGATACAACCAGAGCACCGCAGTCAGCCGCCGCGGAGTCCTGCGGCGGGACGGCCACCGCTGCGCGTATTGCGGCAAGGGTGCCCACACCATCGACCATGTGCAGCCCAAATCACGTGGCGGCGCCGACTCCTGGGAGAACCTGGTGGCCGCGTGCCTCCGCTGCAACAACACCAAGGGTGACCACACGCCGGCTGAAATGGGCTGGAAGCTCAGGTTTGATCCGGAACCGCCGCATGGCACCATCTGGCAGATCAAGGAACTTGAGAAGCCCACGCCGGCTTGGGATCCGTTCCTGCTGCCTGAACGGGCCGCCTGAATCCAGTCGCTCCGCAAGTCCAGCCCGCGCAGTATTCCAGCCCGCGCGGTTAAGCTGGGAGGGTGGACGCTGACCCCCTCGACTTCGATGCCGTCATCCTCGCCGGCGGCCGTTCGTCGCGGCTCGGTGGCGTGCCCAAGCAGAGTCTGACGTACGACGGCGCCTCCCTCTTGCGCCGCTCCGCCGCCGCTGCGAGGGGAGCCCGGGCCGCCGTCGTGGTTGGTCCGGACACCGGGGAGGTGCCGGCCGGCGAAATCCCTGCCGGATTTCTCCGCTGCCGCGAAGAACCCCCCTTTAGCGGACCGGGGGCGGCCATCGCGGCCGGGCTCGCGGCCCTGGCCGCTGCGGGTGGCAGCCGCCCCGGGCTGACGCTGGTGCTGGCCTGCGACATGCCCAACGTAGGGCAGGCGGTGGCGGTGCTGAAGGCTACTTTGCGTGCGCGAGGACCCACCGCCGGAGCGCCCACGGGCTTGGGACCGGACGGCGTAGTGGCCGTCTCGGAGGATGGCCGCCGTCAGCCGTTGGTCGGTTTTTATAGCACGGCCGCGCTACAACGTTCCGTGGCGGAACTGGAAAGCACAGGACGCTTAATCAACGGGTCGGTGAGGGCACTCCTTGCTAGTCTGGACGTGCAGCTTGTCGCCGTTCCGGCCGGCTCCACGGCAGACGTGGACACCTGGGACGATGCCGCCGCACTTGGAGTGGCCGGCCCGGATCCCCTAACCGGGCTCCGGGGCAACACTGCCGCAGACGATTTGGGAGGCAGAGCGTGAAAAGCCAGGACGAGACGCTGGAAGAATGGTGCAGGTCCTTGCTCCAGGCGTATGAACTGGAGGACGTCCAGATCGACGTCAACACCATCCTGTCGCTGGCCGGCGTGGCAGCCCACTCAGTGGTCCGCCCCGCCGCCCCGCTCACCACCTTTATTGCCGGTTTCGCCGCCGGCCTGGCTGCGGGATCGGGGCAGGCCACCAACGCCGCCGCCATGACCGCTGCCATGGACCGTGCCCGCACCCTGGCTGCTGACTATGACGCCGAATCCGCCGGGACCCCCGTCGAATGAATCCCGTTCAGTGACCGCCGCCCCCGGCGACGCATCCGAAAATCCCGAGCAGCAGACAGCCCCGGCAAAGCACCTTGCCCATACCTGGGATGAGGCGCGCAGGGCCGCTTTTGATATCGCCACGCCGATTCCGCCGGGCCGGGTTCCCCTGGGCCAAGCCCTGGGCAGGGTCCTGGCCGGCGACATCACTGCGTTGCACGACATGCCGCACTACGCGTCGTCTGCGATGGACGGATGGGCCGTCAACGGCAGCGGTCCGTGGATCGTGGCAGAGGCAGGCCAGCGGCTGGCACCCCACCAGGCCAGCCCCATCGTCACCGGCGGACTGATCCCGCCCGGCGCCAAAGCGGTCCTGCGCAGCGAAAGCGCCGTGCTTGGAACGGACGACGACGGCCTGCCGCTTCTGATGACCGGCGGCGGCGCCCGCCCCGGCGAGCCCGGGAACGGCCAGCACATCAGGAAGGCCGGCGAGGAAGCCGCCGCGGGAGAGGTGCTGGTCAAGGCCGGCGTAACACTGAACCCGGCCCATCTGGCGGTCGCAGCCCTGGCCGGGCACGATGACCTGCTGGTCCAGGGCAAGCCGGTGGTTAAGCTCCTGCTGACCGGCTCCGAAGTTGTGGCCCACGGGCTGCCGGTCCCCGGACAGGTCCGGGACACCTTCGGTCCGCAGCTCGCGGCCGTAGTGGAAATGCTCGGCGGTATTAACGGCGGCCAGGAGCGGATCGGCGATTCCTACGCTGAGTGGTTGGACGGCCTGGCCGACCTCCCGCCCGAGGTGCCGGACCCCTCCGCGCTGCCTGCCGACGTCGTGATCACCACCGGCGGTACTGGCGTCTCGGACACCGACCACCTCCGCCGGGCTGTGGCGGAACTGGGCGGGCGGCTGGTCATCGACGGCATCGCCATGCGCCCCGGCCATCCGGCTGTCCTGGCCGAGCTCCCCGACGGTCGCTTTGTCCTGGGGCTCCCCGGAAACCCGCTGGCCGCCATGATGGCACTGTCCACGGTGGGCGAACCGCTGCTGGCGGCGCTGGGCCACGGCACCATGCCGCCGGTGCAGGAGGTCCCGTGCGGGACCACCCTCGAGCCTGAGCCGGGCCGGACCAGGCTGATGCCGTTCCGGCTTCTGTACGGGATGGCTTCACCGGCCAAGCACACGGGTCCCGGGATGATGCGCGGACTGGCGTCGGCGCACGGTGTGATGGTTGTTCCGCCGCATGGCGTGCAGCTGGGCGAACCAGTCCCGGCGTTCGCTTTGCCGTGGGGGCCGCCGGTGCCCGCGCCCGCGCAGCCGGGTACCAAGCCCAAGGGCCGGCCCGCCGCTAAGCCGGCCACCCGGGCAGCTGGCAAGGACGCTGCGAAGCCTGCCGGTCCGGTGGACTGGAGTGCCCTGCTGGGGTAGGCGCCGTGCTGCGGAACCACGTACGCCACAGCCCGGCCAGTGGTGCAATGATGGACCTATGAACAGCGCCAGCCGGCAGGTCCGGAACGTCCACGGGGCCCTTCAAGACAGTCTGGCGGTTCGCTGATGGGGCGCGTGACGCAGCGCCGCAAGGTGCACAAGTATGTTTTGGATGGCTCGCCCAATGCCCTTGAGTTCCCGGTCCGCCACCGCGAGGACGTCCTCGCCGTCGAAGAGCCGCTGGAAATCCGGATCGGTGCACTGTCATTCTCGGTGACCATGCGGACGCCCGGGGACGACTTTGACCTGGTGGCCGGCTTCCTGGTGTCCGAGGGGATCATCTGGGCTCCGGAGCAGCTGGTGTCGTTGCGGTTCTGCGCCGGCGAGGACGAAGACGGCGTCCAAACGTTCAATGTGGTGGAAGCCCAGCTGCGGCCCGACGTCGAACTCCCTGCAAAGGGTCGGAACGTCTTCACGTCCAGCTCCTGCGGTATCTGCGGCACGGACTCGATCGAGGCAGTGCGCAAGTCCTCCCATTTCAGCCCGGCGGCGGATCCATTGACCGTGCCCGCCCATGTGCTGGCATCACTGCCCGGGCGGCTCCGCGAAGCGCAGGACGTTTTTGACGTCACCGGCGGAGTGCACGCCGCGGGCCTCTTCCGCATAACGGACGACGGCGGCGTGCAGCTTTTGTGCCTGCGCGAGGATGTGGGGCGCCACAACGCCGTGGACAAGGTAGTTGGCTGGGCCCTGCGGGAGCGGTTGCTTCCGCTAACCGGGCTGGTCCTGCAGGTCTCGGGCCGCGCATCGTTTGAACTCGTCCAGAAGGCAGCGTTGGCGGGCATTCCCGTACTGGCGGCGGTGAGTGCGCCGTCGAGCCTTGCTGTGGAGCTGGCGGAGGCCAGCGGCATGACCCTGGCAGGATTCAGCCGGGGCACCAGCCTGAATATCTATGCCGGACAGGGCAGGATTACGCTGCCCGCCGCGCAGGTTCCCGCGCAGGTTCCGGAGCCGGTTCGCGGGGAGGACGCGGCCGAGTTAAGCGCGAACGCGCCGGGATAAAACGGCCCCAGCACCCTTCGGCGAAGATTTCCGGTGACGCTTGGCTATTGAGCTACTAGCCGGTAGATTTTATCCATCGATTGGACGCGTTTTGGTCCGGATTCGAGTACTCCAGTTCAAGCACCTAAGAGGGTTTACATTGCATGACGACCGCCGGATCACCGAAGTCCGCGTGGACCGGTTTGTCCGCGAGCGGATCATTCCCGCTGTTTACGCCCGCACTGTTCCGCTGAACCTGACCAGCTGGGATGCGCCCGGCGAACCGGTGTCCGTGATGGATGCACTGCGGAATCACTTCGAGCCGCAGGAACACGGTGCTGCCTGGGGCAAGCCGTGGGGGACCAAGTGGCTGCGCCTGCAGGGCGACGTCCCGGAGGCCTGGGGCACCGGCCCGGACACCGCCGTCGAAATCGTGGTGGACCTTGGCTTCATCAACGAAGCCCCCGGATTCCAGTGCGAGGGAATCGCCTGGCGCCCGGACGGCACCATCATCAAAGCTATTTCGCCCCGGAACCAGTACATTCCCCTGAAACTCCTGGGCAGCGGCATGTCCGTTGACTTCTACGTTGAAGCGGCCGCCAACCCGGACATGGCGCAGGGCTGGACCTTTGCCGCCACACCCTACGGGGACAAGGCAACAGCAGGCACGGCGCCGCAGTACCGGCTGGGCAGGATCGCCATCGCCGAACTCAACCAGACGGTCTGGGAACTCCAGCAGGACATCTGGACCCTCGCCGGGCTGATGCACGAACTCCCCCCGGAGCAGCCGCGGCGCCATGAGATCCTCCGCGCGCTGGAGCGCATGATGGACCAGATGGATCCCGACGACGTCCCCGGCACCGCCGCAGCCGGGCGGGCAACCCTGGCCGAAGTTTTGTCCAGGCCCGCCTACGCTTCCGCCCATCAATTGGTGGCAACGGGTCACGCGCACATTGATTCGGCATGGCTCTGGCCGGTGCGCGAAACCATCCGCAAATGTGCCCGGACGTTCTCCAACGTGGTGGCGCTGATGGATGAGGATCCGGGCTTTGTGTTCTCCTGCTCCTCGGCTCAGCAGCTGGCCTGGATGAAGGAGTTCTACCCCGAGCTTTTCGGCCGGATCCGGGAAAAGGTCAAGGCCGGGCAGTTCGTCCCGGTGGGCGGCATGTGGGTTGAGTCGGACACCAATATGCCCGGCGGCGAGGCAATGGCCCGGCAATTCATTGAGGGCAAGAACTTCTTCCTCGACGAGTTCGGCGTCGAATGCCGCGAAGCGTGGCTCCCGGATTCCTTCGGCTACTCCGCGGCCCTGCCGCAGATCGTCAAGGCGGCGGGCAGCCGCTGGTTCCTCACGCAGAAGATCTCGTGGAACCAGGTCAACCGCATGCCGCACCATACCTTCAACTGGGAGGGCATCGACGGCACCCGGCTGTTCACGCACTTCCCGCCCGTTGACACCTACAACGCCGAGCTCAGCGGACGCGAACTGGCGCACGCCGAGCGGAACTTCCGCGACCACGGGCGCGGCAACACCTCGCTCGTCCCGTTCGGCTACGGCGACGGAGGAGGCGGGCCTACGCGGGAAATGCTGGCTGCCGCCAGCCGCACCGCCGACCTCGAAGGCTCGCCCAAGATCCGCGTGGGTTCCGCCGAGAGTTTCTTTACCCAGGCGGAGGAAGAGTATTCCTCCCTGCCTGTCTGGGTGGGGGAGATGTACCTGGAACTCCACCGCGGCACGTACACCAGCCAGGCGCAGACCAAACGCGGCAACCGGCGCAGCGAACACCTGCTCCGCGAGGCCGAACTCTGGTGCGCCACGGCTGCTGTCCGCGGCGCCGGCTCCTTCGAGAACCCGGCGGCGGAGCTGAAGCGGCTCTGGCGGCTGGTGCTCCTGCAGCAGTTCCACGACATCCTGCCCGGCAGCTCCATCGCCTGGGTCCACCAGGACGCGGAACGTAATTACGCCGCGATCAGTGCCAGCCTCGAAAACCTCATAGCGCAGGCAGCGGCCGCGCTCCTCGGCGAGGGGTCGCGGACCTTCCTGCTCAACGCCGCACCGCACGCGCGCAACGGCGTTCCTGCCTTGGCTGCCGCAGAGCTTTCGCCGACCGGCCAGCCGGTCCAGGCGACCGCTCTGGATGGCGGTTACGTGCTGGACAACGGCATCATCCGGGCCGTCCTGGATGCGGATGGCCTGCTGGCCTCCCTCGCCGACTACGCCACGGGACGCGAAGCCATCGCTCCCGGAGCGCGCGGCAACCTGCTGGAACTGCACCGGGACACGCCCAACGAGTGGGACGCCTGGGACATCGATGAGTTCTACCGCCGCAACGTCACCGCCCTCACGGCGGCCCAGGCCATTCGGGTGGAGCACACCGGAACCAGTGCCGTTGTGGTGGTGGACCGGGTCGCCGGCTCGTCACCGCTCACCCAGCGGATCACGCTGGACGCCGGCAGCGGCTCCCTCACCATCACCATAGCCGTTGAGTGGCAGGAGAGCGAGAAGCTGCTCAAGCTGGGCTTCCCGCTGGACGTCAGGGCGGACCGATCCGCCTCGGAGACCCAGTTCGGCCATGTCTTCCGCCCCACCCATGTCAACACCTCGTGGGAGGCCGCCAAGTTCGAGATCTGCGCGCACCGCTGGATCCACGTGGCCGAGCCCGGCTACGGCGTCGCTATTTCCAATGCGGCCACCTACGGGCACGATGTCACCAGGAGCGTGCGGGATTCCGACGGCGGGACCACCACCTCGGTGCGTCTCTCCCTGTTGCGGGCACCGAAGTTCCCGGACCCGACGGCGGACCGGGGGCACCAGGAAATGACCGTGACCATCCGCCCCGGAGCCGGGATCGCCGACGCTGTGGAGGAGGGGTACCGCACCAACCTTGCACCCCGGCTGGTGAAGGGCGCCCGCGGCGTGGAGCCGCTGTTCTCCGTGGACAACCCGGCCCTGGTCATCGAGGCGGTCAAGCTTGCCGAGGACGGTTCGGGTGATGTTGTGGTCCGTCTTTATGAGTCCCTGGGGCAGCGGTCCGCCGGCGTGCTCACGGCCAACTTCCCGGTCACGGCCGTCCAGGTCACGGACCTGCTGGAGCGCGCCACCGACGCGCCGGGCGTCAGCACTGCCGCAGCAGAGCAGTCGGTGGAGCTTTCGCTGCGCCCGTTCCAGCTGGTGACGCTGAGGTTCGCGCGCTAGGTGCGGCATGGATGCCAGCCGCGGTCAGCGGGCGGGTCAGAAATGGGCCTGGCCGTTTAATGGCTGAGTGGTGGCGGTCCCCAACGGCCCGCCACCACTCATCCCCCCAAAGAGTGCGAAGACTCAACAGGCCCGGCGTCCAGGAATCTATCCCCGTTCGTGAACACCGGCACCTAACTTCACACATTCATGATTGTGCCACGTCTAATGATTTTGTGAAAGCGTGAAGGCTACTTTGCAGTAGAAGTCCTTGGCCGAGTGCCGCCCCGCCCGTGCCGGAGCCTTGCCACCGCGATCAAAGCCAGGCCAACGACAAAGCAAAGAATTGCGGTGTAGTTGATCAGGAACGTCGCTGCTCCCCAGTTGGGCGGATAGAAGGGGAAGAGCAGCGATAGCGTGATGGCCACCGAGCCTGTGCCCAGCAGGAAGGCGGCGATGCGAACCAGGGTGGGCAGCGTGCTGTGGACCGCACGCACCATGGCCGGCAGCAGGACCAGCGAAACGTAGGCCGGATAGGCGCGGCCAGCGGCCCCGTAGTACTGGACCAGGTCCCGGTCTTTGTCATCCTGGCCTGCCACGGCAACCAATCCCACGGATGAGCCGCCAGTGTCCATCATCAGGAACACCACAAGCACGGTCAGGGAGGTCAGGCCCATGACGGCCATCCCGATCCGTCCGGTGAGCAGCTGGTGGGCGTCGTCGGCGCCAAAGCCCCGGGTGACGCGGATGCCCACGAAGAAAATAGCGGCGAAGATGACAAAGCGGAGCAGGAGGTTGGCCAAGTTAACCCCGCCGAGCGCCTGGTCGATGGCAAGGTATGGCGCCCGGATGCTGAGCAGGGTGGCGAGCGTCATCAGCGCAAAGATGTAGAAGAGCGTCCTGTTCTTCCCCCGCACGGCACTGGGAACGCGCGCAATGGCCACCAGGCCGCAGACAGTCAGCGTGGACCACTGCAGGATTTCGATCATCCCAGGTTCTCCCAGATCTTTTCAGTTTTCTCGTGGTCATGTTCCTGCCGGCGGAGGGCCCTGCCGACAGTCTGCAGCCGGTCACCGGCCAAGGTGGTCAGCTCGCCGTCGGACAGGCTGTCCAGGGCGGCCTGCCGGGCTCCGGGAGGCCAGCCGGCCTCCGCCTCCGTGACCAGCCCGGTGGCCACCAGACCGCTGGCCGGGGCGACGCCGGCCGCAAGGGACGTGGCAACCGCCAGTTCCGGAGCCAGCCGGTTTGCGGTCAGTTGTGCCGAATAGTTCTGCGGAGCGATTCCGGTGGCGGCGGAGACCCGGTGCCGCAGCTCGCCGTCGTCGATGGCCTCCACCCAGTTCTTGACTGAGGTGGCGTGCGGGGCCGGCTCCAACGCCGGCGAACCGGCCGCCGCTGCAGCCGCCGGCACGCCGCCTGGGTCCGCGGCGGAACGGGCCAGAACTGCCCGCAGGAGGTCCGGGGTGGAGATCTGGCTGACCAGTTCGGACCTGCTGGGCGGGCGCGTGTCCGTGAGCTGGCTGTACGCGTCGAACGCCGCCAGCGCTGAAACGGGATTGACGTTGTACGCCCGGCTGATGCTCACCACCGTAGTCTCTGCCACCTTGCCCCGGACGAGCTGCTGGGCCAGGGTGGTCCGCTTGATGCCTGACACGCGGCAGATGTCAGATGCGCTCGTCTCGGGGGCGATGCCGTGCAGCCAGCGCTGGAACGCCTTGGCAGATATAGGCATAAGCAGCTCTCTGCAGAACGGATGGTTAACGGTGATTTTAGCCTGACGTCAGCGGGCAGTTTGGTGCGGCGTGCTGAGTCGACTATGCTTGATGGTCGAGCCCGTTGGTCCGTACACCCCCCAAGTCCGGACCTGCGGGCTCTTTAGTGCCCCGGCACTTTTCGGGGCGGCACATTGCGGATTCACCGCAGTTTCGGGCCGATTCAGGCGGGCTCCTCCGGCCGGGCGGCGGCGAGAGGATGGACCAACCTATGACTGCAACCCTTGTTGCCAAAGATCTTTCCGGCGGCCACGACCACCGGACGCTGTTCGCCAAACTTTCCCTCACGGTGGCCCCCGGCGACGTGGTGGGTGTGGTGGGCGCCAACGGCGCCGGCAAGTCCACCCTGCTGCGCCTGCTGGCCGGCGTGGACCAGCCCCAGGGCGGCAGCGTCAGCCTCGCCCCCGCCGATGCCTTTGTGGGCTTGCTGCCCCAAGAACACGAGCGCGTCGCCGGCGAGACCGTGGCTGGCTACATCGCCCGCAGGACCGGCTGCGCCCAGGCCACCGTGGAGATGGAGTCCACCGCGGAGGCCTTGGGCTCCGGCGCACCGGGAGCCGATGACGCCTACTCGCTGGCCTTTGACCGCTGGATGGCGTCAGGCGCGGCAGACCTCGACGAACGCATCCCGCCCGTCCTGGCCGACCTCGGCCTGGACACCGGAGCGGACGCTCCCATGACCGGGCTCTCCGGCGGCCAGGCCGCCCGCGTGGCCCTCGCTGCGCTCCTGCTCAGCCGGTTCGATGTTGTGCTGCTGGACGAGCCCACCAACGACCTTGACCTCGCCGGCCTGGCCAAACTGGAAGCCTTTGTCCAGGGCCTGCGCGGCGGTGTGGTGCTGGTGTCCCATGACCGCGAGTTCCTGGCCCGCTGTGTCACCACCATCGTGGAACTGGATCTGGCGCAGAATTCCGTGGCCGTGTACGACGGCGGCTACGAGGCCTTCCTCGAGGAGCGCGCCGTGGCGCGGCGCCACGCAAGGGAAAAGTTCGAGGAGTTCGCCTCCACCAAGGCAGACCTGGTCTCCCGCGCCCGGACCCAGCGCGAGTGGAGCTCCCAAGGCGTGCGGAACGCCATGAAAAAGAGCCCGGACAACGACAAAATCCGCCGCGCCGCCAGCACCGAGTCATCGGAAAAGCAGGCGCAGAAGGTCCGGCAGATGGAATCCAGGATTGCCCGGCTGGACGTGGTGGAGGAGCCGCGGAAGGAATGGCAGCTGCAGTTCACCATTGGCCAGGCGCCCCGGTCCAGTGCGGTGGTGGCCACCTTGCGTGACGCCGTCGTGAAGCAGGGAAGCTTCACGCTGGGCCCGGTGAACCTGCAGCTTAACGCGGGGGAGCGGATCGGCATCACCGGACCTAACGGAGCCGGCAAGTCGACGCTGCTGCGCCTGCTCCTGGGCGTGCAGGCGCCCGACGCCGGGAACGCCGCCATGGGCGCCTCGGTGGCCGTCGGCGAAATTGACCAGGCCCGCGGCCTGCTGGCCGGCCACCTCAACCTTGGCGACGCCGTCGAAGCCGTGCTCACGGACCTGAATCCGGCGGAGGTCCGCACGCTGCTGGCCAAGTTCGGGTTGAAGGCGGACCACACCACCCGCCCGGTGGATTCCCTGTCGCCGGGGGAACGCACCCGCGCGGCATTGGCGCTGCTGCAGGCACGCGGGGTGAACCTGCTGGTCCTGGACGAACCCACCAACCACCTGGACCTGCCCGCCATCGAGCAGTTGGAAGAGGCGCTGGGAAGTTATGAGGGCGCTTTGCTGTTAGTAACCCATGACCGGAGGCTGCTCGAGAACGTGCGGCTGGATGTACGGTGGAATGTGGACAACGGAACGGTAACAGAACTGATGGCAGACGCAACGGAGCAACAGCGATGAGCATGGACGGCGTCGCCTGGCACTCCCTGTACAACATCTCCCGGGCCAAGAACGGCTCCCGGCCTTTCTCCAAGGCCACCCTGAAACGGGTCCTGGGCTTCGCCCGCCCGCACCGGACAAAGCTGATCGCGTTTGTGGCGCTGTCCATTGTGATGGCGTTCCTGGCCGTGGCCACGCCGGTGCTGGCCGGCCAGGTGGTTGATGCCATCGTGGCCAAGGCGGGTACAGACGAAGTGATCCGGCTGGCGCTGCTGATCGCCGTGGTGGCCGTTGCCGAAGCCGGCCTGGGGCTCGTGAGCCGCTGGCTTTCGTCCAACATCGGCGAAGGCGTGATCGTGGACCTGCGCACCAGGGTCTTTGACCATGTGCAGAAGATGCCCATCGCATTCTTCACCCGGACCCGCACCGGCGCACTGGTCAGCCGCCTGAACAACGACGTCATCGGAGCGCAGTCCGCCTTCGCCGGCACGCTGTCCGGCGTGGTCAGCAACGTGGTGGCCCTGATCCTGACGCTGATCGTAATGCTCGGGACTTCCTGGCAGGTCACCGTGCTCGCCATGATCCTGCTGCCGATCTTCCTGATCCCTGCCCGCCGGATGGGCTCCAAGCTCGCGGACCTGCGGCGTGAGGCGGCAAACCACAACGCGGCCATGGGCACCCAGATGACCGAGCGCTTCTCCGCCCCGGGCGCCACGCTGGTGAAGCTCTTCGGCCGCCCGGACGAGGAATCCCGCGAGTTCGCGGTCCGCGCCGGCCGGGTCCGGGACATCGGCGTCCGCACGGCCATGCTGCAGTTCACCTTCGTCACCGCGCTGACGCTGGTGTCCGCGCTCGCCCTGGCCCTGGTCTACGGCCTGGGCGGATGGCTGGCCATCGGCGGTCAGCTCGCCGCGGGCGACGTTGTGGTGCTGGCACTGCTGCTCACCCGTCTCTACGCCCCGCTCACCGCCCTGTCCAACGCCCGCGTGGAAATCATGAGCGCGCTGGTCAGCTTCGAGCGGGTTTTCGAGATCCTGGACCTCAAGCCCCTGATCCAGCAGAAGCCCGACGCCGTGGCCATCCCGCCGGGAAACGTTTCGGTGGAGTTTGACGACGTTCGCTTCGCCTACCCCTCGGCGGACAAGGTCTCGCTGGCCTCGCTCGAGGAAGTGTCCACGCTGGACACCCGCGGCGGCGAAGAGGTGCTGCATGGCATCAGTTTCCGGGTGGAACCCGGGCAGACCGTCGCGCTGGTGGGTTCCTCCGGTGCCGGAAAGTCCACTATCGCGCAGCTGCTTTCCCGGCTGTACGACGTCGATTCCGGCGCCGTGCGGCTCGGCGGCACTCTGCCCGGCTCGGGGCTGGACGTCCGGGACGCCACCTTCGATTCCCTGCGGGACACGTTGGGGATGGTCACCCAGGACGGACACCTCTTCCACGAATCCATTGCCTCCAACCTCAGGCTCGCACGGCCGGACGCCACTGAAGAGGACATGTGGGACGCCATCCGGCAGGCCCGCCTTGAGACCATGATCCGGTCCCTGCCCGACGGCCTGGACACGGTGGTGGGGGAGCGCGGTTACCGGCTCTCCGGCGGTGAACGCCAGCGGCTCACCATCGCACGGCTGCTGATTTCCCAGCCCCGGGTGGTCATCCTCGACGAGGCCACCGCCGCACTCGACTCCACCAACGAAGCCGCCGTGCAGGCGGCCCTGGGCGCCGCGCTCGAGGGGCGCACCGCCGTCGTGATTGCCCACCGGCTGTCCACCATCCGTGCCGCCGACGTCATCCTGGTGGTCGAGGACGGGCGGATCGTGGAACGCGGCAACCATACCGATCTGCTCGCGGCCGAGGGCCGGTACGCCGAGCTCTACCAGACGCAGTTCGCCGAAGCCACGGCCGTGGCAGCGGAAGCCGTTCCGGAGTACTAGGGCTCAGCCTTCCCCAACTGGGTAGCGCTAAGTGTCGTTTTGAGCCCTCAAAACGACACTTAGCGCTACCTACTTGGGGCCGGGGCGCAGGGTGGGCAGGGTGGCCAGTTCGGGCAGGATGTGGTCCGTCAGGAGCGGGGCCAGGTCCGCAGGCGGCGGCGCGCCCCGGTCCAGCGCCGCCAGGTCCAGCCAGCGGATCTCGGCGATCTCAGCCGAGGGGTGCGCGGTCCAGGTTCCGGGTGCGGTAAACACTGTGGCTTCGATGTCCGTGGCGGCCTCGTTGGCGGCGTCGGCGATCCAGACGCCCATCAGCTCCAGCTCGCGCGGATCTACTACGATCCCTACTTCCTCCTGAAGTTCCCGCGCAGCGGCGTGAACGGCGGTTTCGCCGGCTTCGGGCTTGCCGCCGGGGTGCATAAACATGCTGGTGCCGCGTTTGCGGACGGTCAGGAGCCGGCCGGCGTCGTCGAAGACACAGACGGCGGAGACAACAATGCGGGCTTTCACGTTCCGAGCCTAGCCTGTTCAGTCTTGACGCTTCAGACCTGCCGCCTCAGACCTGCCGCTTCAGGGCGGACGTCAGCAGCAGGTCCTTGCGCGGGCCGGTCACATCCCACGTGTAACTGAACGTGTCAGGGCCTTCGTAGGTGTAGGCCACGCGGTACGTATCGGGATCGCACCAGTGTTGGTCCAGATTGGCCTCCGGGCTGAAGCTCATCCGGTGGAAGGGCCGCCCGTCGGCAAAAAACACGTCCAGGGCGTCCGGCCGGTCGGCGGGTTTCAGGACGTATTCACGCGAGGCAGGGCCGGTAAAGGTGGGCCAGCGCATGGTGCCTTCTTCACGGAAGGCCAGGCCGCCGTCGTCCGCGGGGGAAAAATGTACGACGCCGGAAAAGGTTCCGTGGGTGCCGGTGGACCGGTCCAGCAGCTGCCGTTCGACGGCCCAGTTTCCCTGAACGGGCAAGTTCCCGGCCTGCGAGGGGCCGAGCAGGTAGGCGCGGAGGTCGAACTCCGGGGAAGGAAGATTCAAGTGCCCTCGATTGGAATCGAACCAACGACACCGGCTTTAGGAGAGCCGTGCTCTATCCACTGAGCTACGAGGGCGCGTGTCCGCTGGTCCGGCAGGGCCGGTCCGTCCGGACACGGATACAAGCATACAAGGTGGTGGGCCGTACTACGCTCTTGGCATGAGATCAGCCCCGACGTCCGCCCCCGCCGTGGCATTCCTCCCGGACACCGCCTCCACCCGCCAGTACATCGGCGCCTGGTCCGTCCTGAGTGTCCTGCAGTATTTTGTGGCGGAAGCGGCCGTGATCGGTGCCTGGGGCGGGCCGCAGCCCTACGACCGCCGGACCGGATACATCAGCGACCTCGGCGCGCTTCACTGCGGGATCTACGACGGACGCGATGTGTGTTCGCCGCTGCATTGGCTGATGAACGCCTCCTTTGTGGTCCAGGGGCTGGGCATGCTGCTCGGTGCGCTGCTGCTGGGTTCCGGGCTGCTCTGTGTGGCGGCAAGGGCCGGCGCACGGGTCCAGCCGGGGCGCCGGAAACCCTGGCAGGCGGCGGTTGCCGTGCGGGTCCTGACCGGTGCTGCCGGTGCGGGGACCATGATCGTGGGCCTGGTGCCGGAGGACGTCGGCTCCGGCTGGCACTTTGTCGGGGCGTTGATGTACTTCCTGGCCGGCGCGCTGGCGTTGCTGCTGCTGGGGGTGTTATGGCTGCGGCAGACTCCGCTGGGGTGGTTCGTGCTGGTGTGCGGGCTGGTGTCCCTCGCCGCGCTGGTCACAGGCGGACTGACAGGCCTGGATGTTCCGGAGCCCGGCACCCTGGAGCGGCTGATGGGTTATCCGGTCACCGTGGGCGTGGCAGCAGCCGGCCTGGTAATCGCCCAACGTGTGCACCGGCACCGCAAGGAGGAGCGCGCCCGGGTTACTGGGTCGGCGCGGGCCTAGCCGGCTTTCGCAGGCTTCTTGCGCAGGAACACAGCCGCTGCCCCGGCCAGCAGGCTGACGACGAACAGCACCCACCCGGCAATGGTGAGTGCGGACGCCAAGGCGACCTGGCCGGCGTCGGCCGTTTCCGATCCCAGTGCGGCGTCGATGGCGACATTGCCCCAAAGCCGGACCACCACAAACAGCAGCGGGAGGGCCCAGAGTGCCCAGCGGAGGGACTTCCTGGCGACGTTGGTCCCGATCAGGAGCAGCCAGGTGAAGCCGAAGATCAACGGGAAGAGCGTGCCGGCTGTCTTGTGGACGTAGTTGAGCTGGCCGCGGGCGTCGTTGTCCATGACGGCGTTCAGTTGGCCGACGTAGCCGGCGTCAAAACCTCCCACGAGCGAGTCGGGCATGGCCAGGCCGCCGGAGAGCTGGGTGAGCTGCTGGAGCGTGAGCAGGTGGACGTACCAGAACAGGAACAGGCTGACCACGACGCCCGCGATGAGGATCAGGTTGGTGTTGCTCTGGGCCTTCTGCGGCGAACGGCTGGTGGAGGGGTTGATGACCGGCGGGAGGCTGTGCTGCGGAACAGCCGCCTTGGAGCCGTGCTTCTTGATCCGCTGCGCTGGGGTTTTGGCCATGGCACCATTATCCCGCCACCTAAACTGGGTCCATGACCACTGGCCGGCACAGCGCCCTTGAACTTGACCCCGCCCTGGACGACTATCAGCTGGCATCCGCGCTGGTGCGCGAAGCCGGGCAACTGGCGCTCCTGATGCGCATGGCCGGGCTGCAGTCCCAGCAGAAAACCTCCATCTCCGACGTGGTGACCGCCGCGGACCACGCTGCGGAAGCCTACGTGCTGGGGCAGTTGCGGCGCTGCCGGCCGGAGGATGGCATCTTAGGGGAGGAGGGCGCCTCGGTGGCCGGAACCAGCGGCCGTACCTGGGTGGTCGACCCCGTGGATGGCACCTATAACTTCCTGCACGGATCCACATACTGGTGCTCGGCCCTCGCACTGAAGGACCCGTCCGATGTGCTGCTCGGCGCGATTTTCCAGCCGGAGGAGGACAAGCTCTGGCTGGGCGGAACGGCCCACGCGGCCACACTGAATGGCGAGGTACTGACCGCCTACCGTGACTCGGGCGCTGTCCAGGATGGCGGGGCGCGCAACGCAACCGCGCTCGCCGAACTCGGCGCAGCCACCTACATCCACCCCACCTGGCTGATGGATCCGCTCTGCGCCATGCCCTGGCACGCTGCGGCCACCTCCGCCGCGGCGCTGCGGATGTTCGGCTCCGGGTCCTGCGACCTGGGCCGGGTGGCCGATGGCCAGCTGGGATGCTGGTTCCAGCACAGCTGCCCGGAATGGGACTGGTTGCCGGGCAAGGCGATCGTCCGCGCCGCCGGCGGCGCCACGGACACGGTCCGGATCAACGGCCTGGACTGGTTTATGGCGGGAGGCACGACGGCGGTGCGGGAGTTGCGTGCGGCCCTTGAGTCGGGCTCCATCGCCTGAGTCCGGGCCGCCTTTTGCGCGCTTCCCGGGTGGGAGCACGGTGTTATCCACAGGCTGGACCTGACTGTCAGCCCCACCGCCTAGACTTGTAGGCACCATGGATATGTTGTTTGACCCGTACTCTGACGGACCGTTCAAGGCCGCCGCGCCAGCCTCCGCCCGCACCAAGTCGCGCCCGGAAGGCCTTGCCGCGGCCGCCGAATTCGGTGGCGGCGGGCCGGGCGGCGGCTCCGAACACGCAGCAGAACAGGGCGCCCAGCGCACGGGCGGCTGGGCCAACCAGCAGCCCTCTCATGACGGCAACGGCGAGCCGGCCCACCACCGGCCCAACGCCGAGGAACTCCTGGAGGGGCTTAACCCGCAGCAGGAGGAGGCCGTCAAGCACGCCGGCGGCGCCCTGCTAATTGTGGCCGGCGCCGGCTCGGGAAAGACCCGCGTTCTCAGTAACCGGATCGCCTACCTCATTGCCACGCACCGCGCGCACCACGGTGAGGTCCTGGCCATCACGTTCACCAACAAGGCCGCCGCCGAGATGCGGGAGCGCATCGCGGCGCTGGTGGGTGGACGGGCCAAGATCATGTGGATCTCCACGTTCCACTCATCCTGCGTGCGTATCCTGCGCCAGGAGGCCGCGAACGTCGGCCGGAAGTCGAACTTCTCCATCTACGACTCCGCGGACTCGCTGCGGCTGGTCGTCCAGGTCTCCAAGAGCCTGGACCTGGATCCCAAGAAGTTCGCGCCCAAGGCCATCCAGCACAAGATCTCCGCGCTCAAGAACGAGCTCATCGACGCCGATGCCTACGCGTCCTCCGCGAATTACAACGATCCCTTCGAGTCCGCTGTGGCTGACGTCTTCAAGGGCTACACCCAGCGGCTGCGCCAGGCCAACGCCATGGACTTCGATGACCTCATCGCCGAGACCGTCTACATGTTCCGCGCCTTCCCGGCGCTCGCCGCGTCCTACCGACGGCGGTTCCGGCACGTCCTCGTGGACGAGTACCAGGACACCAACCACGCCCAGTACGCCCTGGTCCGCGAGATAGTGGGTGAGGGCCCCGGTGCGTCCGAGCTCACCGTCGTGGGCGACTCCGACCAATCCATCTACGCCTTCCGCGGCGCCGACATCCGCAACATCGTGGAGTTCGAAAAGGACTACCCGGACGCCCGCACCATCAAACTGGAGCAGAACTACCGCTCCACGCAGAACATCCTCAGCGCGGCCAACTCCGTGATCTCACGCAACCCCAACCGCCCCGACAAGCGGCTGTGGACCGCCGAGGGCGAGGGCCACAAGATCATCGGCTATGTGGGCGAGAACGAGCACGCCGAGGCCCAGTTCATTGCCAAGGAGATTGACCGGCTCCAGGACGAGGACAACCTCCGCCCCGGTGATGTTGCCATTTTCTACCGCACCAACGCGCAGTCCCGTTCCATTGAGGATGTGCTGGTCCGGGTGGGCCTGCCGTACAAGGTGGTGGGTGGCACCCGCTTCTACGACCGCAAGGAAATCAAGGACGCCCTCGCGTACCTCCGCGTTCTGGTGAACCCGGACGACGACGTCAACCTGCGCCGGGTGCTCAACGAACCCAAGCGCGGCATTGGTGACCGCGCCGAAGGTGCCGTGGCCGCACTGGCCGAGCGCGAACGGATGTCGTTCATGGCCGCCGCCCGGCGGGCTGAAGAAGCTCCCGGCATGGCCACCCGTTCCGTCAACGCCGTCCTCGGGTTTGTGAAACTGCTGGACGACCTCGCAGAGGTTGCCTCCGGTTCAGGCGCCGCCGCCGCGCTGGAGGCCGTCCTGGAACAGACCGGCTACCTCGCCGGGCTGCGTTCCAGCACTGATCCACAGGACGAGTCCCGCGTGGAGAACCTGGCGGAACTCGTCGCCGTCGTGCGTGAATACGAACAGGAGAACCCGGAAGGGTCCCTGGGTGCGTTCCTGGAACAGGTGTCGCTGGTGGCAGACGCGGACCAGATCCCGGACGCCCCCGGCGCGGACATCGACGCCGCCGTGGCCGAAGCCAAACGCCTGGGCGTGGTCACGCTGATGACCCTCCACACCGCCAAGGGGCTCGAATTCCCGGTGGTGTTCCTGACCGGCATGGAACACGGGCTGTTCCCGCACCAGCGGTCGGCCACGGACCCCAAGGAACTCGCCGAGGAACGCCGGCTGGCCTACGTGGGCCTGACCCGCGCGCGCAAGCGCCTCTACGTCACCCGGTCCGAAGTCCGCAGCATGTGGGGCCAAAGCCAGTACAACCCGGCCAGCCAGTTCCTCGAGGAAATTCCGGCGGAGCTGCTGGAGTGGAAACGCGAAGGCACCAGCCGGCAGTCCGGCGGGTGGGGGAGCAGCAGCGCGGCGATCGGCTCCAGCCGTTACGGCGGATCCTTCTGGGGCGCCGGCACGTCCCGCGGTGCGGCCGCCGATTCCTCGGCGGGCTTCAACGCAGACGTTCCCGCGGCGATCGCCAAGAACCGGGTCCAGCCGCAGAAGGAGATTGTGGCCGTCAGTGTGGGCGACAAGGTCAACCACACCAGCTTCGGCAACGGCACGGTGCTGGCGCTGGAAGGCGCGGGGGACAAGACGGTGGCCAAGGTGAAGTTCAGCGTCGGTGAGAAGCGTCTCCTGCTCCGCTACGCGCCGCTCACGAAGCTCGACGCCTGACCACGCTTGCCCTTGTCCGGGCACCCCGGCTGGCTTACAGTTCAGGAACGCGCGGTACCCGGGAAACAGCGGGTAGCCGGTGAACCGGTGAAGCGCAGGCCATTTGAGCACAGCAGAACTTGAGCACAGCATATTCGGGGGCACCACTGTGAAGATCCTGTTCGCCAGCCAGGCCATTGACGGCCATTTCAACCCCATGACGGGCGTGGCGATGCGGCTCAAGGACCGCGGCCACGAGGTGGCCTGGTACACGGGTCCCGTCTATGCGGACAGGCTCGGCGGAATGGGAATCCAGCACTTCCCCTTCCGCAGGGCCATCGAGCACCGCGCGGACAACCTCAATGAGCTCTATCCGGAGCGGGCCAAGCTCAAGGGCCCACGGGCCATCGGCTTCGACGGCGAGAAGATTTTCGCCAGCAACGTCAGCCACTTCTTCGAGGACATCCGCGAGGTCGCGCAGCAGAATCCCTTCGACGTTCTTGTGGCGGACAGTTCCATGTTCATTCACCGGCTCGTCTCCCACTTGATGGGCAAGCCGGTGGTGAATTTTGTTGCGATCCCCAACATGGAAAGCGACCCGCAGGTGCCGCCGCTTTTCTTCGGGTTCCGGCCGCCCCGCAATCCCGTGGAGAAGGCGGTCCAAGGCCTGGCGGGCCTGCTGTCCGACAAGGTCATTCTTCGGCCTGCCAGTCAAAGCTACCGCCGGCAGCATGCCGCCTACGGCCAGGCTGTTCCGCGGCAAGGCCGGCTGACGGACGAACCCTATCGGTGCTCGGACGCCATTATCCAGACCGGCACGGAATCCCTCGATTTCCCGCGGCGCCGGGTCAACGCCAAAGTGCACTACGTCGGGGCGCTCCTGCCATACCGGTCGCCTGGCCAGGCGCCCGCCGATCCTGGTGGGAACAGTGGGGACGGCGGCTTTCCCCGGTCCTATCCCGCAACACTCGTTGTCACCCAGGGAACAGTGGACAACCTGGACCAGGACAAACTCATCGTTCCGTCGCTTGAGGCAGTCAAGGACATGGATGCGTTGGTTATCGTCGCAACCGGCGGGCACGGCACCGAGCAACTGAAGGCCCGCTACCCGCAGCCCAACGTGGTGGTGCGGGACTACGTGGACTTCGCGGAGGTCTTTGACTTCACGGATGTCTTCATCACCAACGGCGGATTTGGCGGTGTGCAGCTGAGCCTGTCCAAGGGGGTTCCCTTGGTGGTTTCGGGCATCAACGAGGGCAAAAGTGACGTCAACGCCCGGGTGGAACACTCCGGCGTCGGCATTAACCTCAGGACGGAGTCACCCAAGCCCGCAGACATAGCGGCTGCAGTTCGAAAGGTCCTGGCGGATCCCGGCTGGAAATCCCGCGCCCGGACGATGCAGGAGCAATTCGACCGTGAGGATCCCGCCGAAGCTGCTGCCGCCGTCGTAGAGGCCGCCGGGACGCGCCCGACGGACTGAGACCGCTGCCGGGGCATAATGGAGGCCATGCGACGGACTGTATTGGGGATCCTGGCCGCCCTCTTCGTAGTGACCGGCACTGCCTGCAGCATCACCACCGAGGACCCGGGCTATGTGGCTCCGCCGCCGCTGCCGGCCATGGAACAACTGGAACAGGCAGCGCTGGCCGACCCCGCCGCGTTCAGGGCCAGCGGGGATGTCCTGTCCTTCATCACGGAGGACCGGAACATTGTGTGCTCCCTGCCATCGGCCCGTGGGGAACACCTCAACCTCCCGTATGAGTCGAACAGCTTCAGTGATGCGGCCAACAACAAGCTCGCCACCGTCCCGGTGGCGCATTGCGAGCTTGCCGGATACCCCAAGCCTGCCGCGGGCGACATCAAGGACGACTGCGCCGGCACCGGCCTGGGCTATCTGGGCGGAGCGGCGCTGCTCAGCCCGGACAGGGCAACGTATGGGGAGTGCCGTTCCGGCGTCACACAAATGGAGGCAGCCTACGGACCCAAGGGAAACAAGAGCGGCCCGCTGACGGAACTGCGGGTCCTCGCCGAGCGCCAGAACCTGGAAGGGAACGGGCTGCGCTGTTCGGCCCATAACGGCGGTGTGGCGTGCGGAAACGTCTCGGCCGGCGTCGGGTTCTTTGTGGCCCGGGACCGCTACGAACCTATTTCCAAGGACGCGGCAACAGCCTCCACGGCACCCGCGGAGGCCTCAAAAACCCCGTAATCTAGGCGTTTTTCTACGCTCCATAGAATAGTGTCGTTACTCACATAAGCGGTAGTGTGGAACGGGCCGGTCCTCTGAGAGGGCTAGAGTTCCGAATGGAGCATTGCGCTGTGGGGCCCGTTTCCGGACTGGTCGCAGGTGCAGGCAATCCGCAGCCCGGTCATCGTCTTCGGCGATGCCCGACTGTACAGAAACTACTTCGACGTAGAAGGACACTAAACCGTGGACCTGTTTGAATACCAGGCGCGCGATATGTTCGAGGCGCACGGTGTACCCGTGCTTGCCGGCATCGTGGCGTACACCCCAGAAGAAGCAAAGGCAGCTGCCGAGAAAATCGGCGGCGTAACTGTCGTTAAGGCCCAGGTTAAGGCTGGTGGCCGCGGTAAGGCTGGCGGCGTCAAGGTTGCCAAGACCGCCGATGAGGCGTTTGAGCACTCCACCAACATCCTGGGCATGGACATCAAGGGCCACACCGTCAACAAGGTGATGATTGCCCAGGGTGCCGACATTGCCGAGGAGTACTACTTCTCCGTCCTGCTGGACCGGGCCAACCGCAACTACCTGGCCATGTGCTCGGTAGAAGGTGGCATGGAAATCGAACAGCTCGCCGTCGAACGCCCTGAGGCGCTCGCCAAGATCGCCATCGACCCCGCTGTGGGCATCGACCAGGCCAAGGCCGACGAAATCGTCGCAGCTGCAGGCTTCGATGAGGAACTGCGCGGCAAGGTCGCCGCCGTGATCCTCAAGCTCTGGGACGTTTTCAAGAAGGAAGACGCCACCCTCGTTGAGGTAAACCCGCTGGTCAAGACCGGCGCCGGCGACATCGTGGCACTGGACGGCAAGGTCTCCCTCGACGAGAACGCCGGCTTCCGCCACGCCAAGCACGCCCTCCTCGAAGACAAGGACGCTGCAGATCCGCTCGAGGCCAAGGCCAAGGCGCAGGACCTGAACTACGTCAAGCTGGACGGCTCCGTTGGCATCATCGGCAACGGTGCGGGCCTGGTCATGTCCACCCTGGACGTTGTCGCCTACGCCGGTGAAAACCACGGCAACGTCAAGCCCGCCAACTTCCTGGACATCGGCGGTGGAGCTTCCGCCGAGGTCATGGCTGCCGGCCTCGACGTCATCCTGGGCGACCCGCAGGTCAAGTCCGTATTCGTGAACGTCTTCGGTGGCATCACCGCGTGTGACGCCGTCGCCAAGGGCATCGTTGGCGCGCTGGCCGAGCTGGGCCACTCCGCGAACAAGCCGCTGGTAGTCCGCCTCGACGGCAACAACGTTGAAGAAGGCCGCCGCATCCTGGCCGAGGCCAACCACCCGCTGGTTACCCTGGCCGCCACCATGGACGAGGGCGCCGACAAGGCCGCCGAGCTCGCCAACGCAGCTAAGTAAAGGGACGCACCATGTCTATCTATCTGAACAAGGACTCCAAGGTCATCGTCCAGGGCATCACCGGCGGCGAAGGCACCAAGCACACCGCCCTGATGCTGAAGGCCGGCACCAACATTGTTGGTGGCGTCAACGCCCGTAAGGCCGGCACCACGGTCCTGCACGGCGATACCGAAATCACCGTTTTTGGCACCGTCAAGGAAGCCATGGCTGAAACCGGCGCCGACGTCTCCATCGTTTTCGTGCCGCCGGCATTCACCAAGAACGCCGTGGTTGAGGCCATCGAGGCAGGCATCGGCCTGGTCGTAGTCATCACCGAAGGCGTGCCGGTCCAGGATTCCGCCGAGTTCTGGGCACTGGCCCAGTCCACGGTTGACGCCGACGGCAAGCAGGTCACCCGCATCATCGGCCCGAACTGCCCCGGCATCATCACGCCGGGCGAAGCGCTGGTTGGCATCACGCCGGCCAACATCACGGGCAAGGGCCCCATCGGCCTGGTTTCCAAGTCCGGAACCCTGACCTACCAGATGATGTACGAGCTGCGCGACCTGGGCTTCTCCACCGCCATCGGCATCGGCGGCGACCCGGTCATCGGCACCACACACATCGACGCCCTCGAAGCGTTCGAAGCCGACCCGGAGACCAAGGCGATCGTCATGATCGGCGAAATCGGCGGCGACGCCGAGGAGCGTGCCGCCGACTACATCAAGGCACACGTCACCAAGCCGGTTGTTGGCTACGTGGCCGGCTTCACCGCTCCCGAAGGCAAGACCATGGGCCACGCAGGCGCCATCGTCTCCGGTTCCGCCGGTACCGCCCAGGCCAAGAAGGAAGCCCTCGAGGCTGCAGGCGTGAAGGTCGGCAAGACGCCGTCCGAGACCGCCAAGCTGCTGCGCGAAGTTTTCGCAACGCTCTAGGCACTACAGCACTACAACGCGGGGTCACTCCCTGCCCCTTCCAGAGGTTGGATCGGGCACGGGAGTGACCCCGCGTTGTTGTTTAAAGCACGACGACGGACGCTCACCTTCTGCTGGAAGGTGAGCGTCCGTCGTCGTACTCGAGCGGTGACTAGGCGGTCGCGTGGAGCCGGGGGAGTGCGTCCACCAGCGCGGCCAGCTCGGGAATCTCCTGGGCCTCGGCCAGGGCGCGCTCCAGCGTGGCGTCATGGACCGGGCGCGTTTCCTCCAGCAGGGCGATGCCGCTGGGCGTGAGCTCGGTGTAGATGCCGCGGCGATCGTCCGCGCAGAGGATCCGGGTCAGCAGGGCGCGGTCCTCAAGCCTGTTGACCAGCCGAGTGGTGGCGCTGGCGCTGAGGGCTGTGGCGCGGGCGAGCTGCTGCATGCGCATGTGCCAGCCGTCCTGGCGGCTGAGCGCATCCAGCACGGTGTACTCCACCACTGACAGCTTTGATTCGGCCTGCAGGGAGCGTTCCAGCTCACCCTCGATCAGGCCGTGCAGCGCCGCGAGCGTGCGCCAACCCTGTGCCCGGACCTCCACGGCGTCGTCCTTGATGCCCATCTGTCTTTCCTCTCGCGGGTGCTCCGGCCGCCTGGCGGCGTGAGGCGGAACACAATCGATAATCGTTGCTTGCGCGGTGTATCTGCTTGTGCAACAATAAATAACGCGTCTGCAACTACTAGCTTACGCGTCCTATCTCATTCCGTACAGTTTTCAAAGGAGCATCCACATGCCCATTGGCCTGATAGCCCTCGCCCTCGGCGGGTTCGGCATCGGACTCACCGAGTTCGTGATCATGGGCCTGCTGCCCGAGGTTGCCGCCGACTTCCAGGTCAGCGAGGCCACGGCAGGCTGGCTGATCTCCGGATACGCCCTCGCCGTCGTGGTCGGCGCCTTGGTGCTGACCGCGGCGGTGACCCGCTTCGAACGCAAGCCCGTCCTCGCTGTCCTGCTGGTCCTGTTCATCGCCGGCAACCTGCTCTCCGCCATCGCTCCCGATTACGGGATGATGATGGTCGGCCGGATCATCGCCGCCCTGGCGCACGGTGCCTTCTTCGGGATCGTAGCCGTGGTGGCCGCGGACATGGTTGCCCCCACCAAAAAGGCCGGCGCCATCGCCATCATGTTCACCGGGCTCACCGCAGCCAACGTCCTGGGCGTGCCGTTCGGCACGATGCTGGGACAGGCCGCAGGCTGGCGCTCGACGTTCTGGGCCATCACCGTCATCGGGGTCATCGCCCTGGCGGGAATCCTGGCGCTCGTTCCGAAGACCGGCCATGGCGACACCACGCCCGGAACCCTGCGCAGCGAACTACGCGCCTTCCGCTCCGGCCAGGTGTGGCTCTCCATCCTGGTCACCATCCTCGGCTACGGCGGGATGTTCGGCGCCTTCACCTACATCGCCTTCACGCTCACCGCGGTCTCCGGCTTCGCAGCCTCCACCGTTCCGTGGCTGCTGATCGTCTTCGGCGTAGGCCTCTTTATCGGCAACACCATCGGCGGCAAGGCCGCGGACCGCAATGTGGACCGCACGCTCGTGGTGGTGCTCTCCGTGCTGGTGGTGGTGCTCGTCGGTTTTGCCCTGACCGCCGGCAACCAGGTGCTCACCGTTGCCTCCATCGTCCTGATGGGCGGCTTCGGATTCGCCACCGTGCCTGGACTGCAGATGCGCGTGATGAAGTACGCCTCCAGCGCCCCCACCCTCGCGTCCGGCGCCAATATTGGTGCCTTCAACGTGGGCAACGCCCTCGGCGCCTGGCTCGGCGGAGTGACCATCACCGCCGGACTCGGCTACACCTCGCCCATCTGGGCCGGCGCCGGCATCACCCTGCTGGGGCTCGTGGTGATGATCATCGCCGCCGCCGGAGCCAAGCGGGCCGTCCGGCAGGCACCCGCAGACGCCGCTCCCGGCGGACGCGTGGCCGCCGAACCTGTGGCAGTCCTGCACTAATCCTTCAAACGTCAATCCTCAACCCGCAACAGGAGAACCCATGACTTCCACCCCCATCACCACGTCCATCCCCGAGATCACCCTCAACAACGGCGTGCGGATGCCGCAGCTGGGGTTCGGCGTCTTCCAGGTGTCCGACGACGACACCACTGCCGCGGTCAGCCACGCGCTTGCAGCCGGCTACCGGAGCATCGACACCGCCGCCATCTACGGCAATGAGGCGGGTACCGGACGTGCCATCGCCGAGTCCGGCATCGACCGCGAAGAGCTGTTCATTACGTCCAAACTGTGGGTGGCCGACCTCGGCTACGACGCCACGCTGGCCGCGTTCGAGGCCAGCCTGGACAAGCTGGGACTGGACTACCTGGACCTCTACCTCATCCACTGGCCGGCGCCGGCAACCAACCTGTACCTCGAGTCCTGGCGGGCGCTGGAGCACCTGCTGGCCAGCGGCAAGGCCCGGGCCATCGGCGTCTCCAACTTCCTCCCCGAGCACCTGCAGAAGGTCATTGACCTGGGCGGCACGGTCCCGGCCATTAACCAGATTGAGCTCCACCCGGCCCTGCAACAGCGGGACATTGCAGACTTTAATGCCGCACACGGGATCGCCACGGAGGCCTGGAGCCCGCTCGCGCAGGGTGCCGTGCTGGCAGATCCGGCCGTTGTGGACATCGCGGCACGGCATGGTGTGAGCCCGGCGCAGGCCATTCTTCGCTGGCACCTGCAGCAGGGCCGGATCATCATCCCCAAGTCCGTCACTCCGCAGCGAATCAGGGAGAACCTGGACGTCTTCGGCTTCGACCTGACGGGCGACGAACTCTCTGTCATCGACGGCCTGGAGCGCGACGGCCGCACCGGTCCGCACCCGGCGGAGTTCAACGGCTAGGAAAAGCCCACCCTCGGGTCTCGACGGGCTCGACCACCGGTGCAGCGACGGGTCTCGACGGGCTCGGGGCTTGAGGACCAATGCTCGGGAGAGTCACGCTAAGCCGGTGGGGCCAGGTAGTAGAGGTTCTGGTCGGCACCGCTGTTACGCCGGGTCACGGCGTTGG
>NZ_JAMXBG010000022.1:0-71250 GCF_023913835.1 Pseudarthrobacter raffinosi
CAAATCCCCAGACGCACTCATCGCGTTGGCCATGCTCAGCCTCGGCGGTCCCAAACCAATGCTCCCGGGCCGAAATTAACCCACGGAAGAGTCAGGAGAGCCAATTTTTCGGGGAGTTCGCCGCCGGCATCCCGGGCACCGGTGGGCGCCGACCGGCCCCGGCGGTCAGGCAGCGTTGGCCGCTGCGATCAGGAAAATGCCGGCCCACTGCACCATGCCCAGGGCTTCACCCAGGGCCAGCGCCCCGACCAATGCCGCGAAGACGGGGTTGATGCTCATCAGGACCCCGAACAGGCTGGTGGGGATACGGCGCAGGGTGATCACGTCCGCGACGTACGGGACCACGGACGCCAGTACGCCGGCGCCTGCTGCGCAGAGGATGGTGAAGGTGTCCGGCTGGTGGTTGATGAACGTCACCAGCCCCACGGGGAGGAAGAGAGCGGCCGACACGCCGGTTGCGGCAGCCGTCCCCTGGATGCCCGGGATCCGCTTGCCCACCGTCCTGTTCAGGAGAATGTAGGCGGCCCAGCTGCACGCGGCGACCAGTCCCATGCCGATGCCCGCGTAGTCCGTGGACGCCTCCGGCTGAGTGATGGCCACAACCCCGGCCGCGGCAAGGAGGGCACAGGCGGCGCTCGCCTTGGTCCGTGAACCGATCAGGGCGAGGGCCAGCGGACCCAGGAATTCGAGCGTGACCGCAAGGCCCAGCCCGATGCGCTCCACGGCCGCGTACAGGGAGAGGTTCATCGTCCCGAACACCAGTGCCAGCAGAAGAATGGGCCACCACTGGTGGCGGGTGAAGGAGAAGACGCGTGGCCGGACAAGGGGGAGCAGCACCGCCGCGGCAATGAACTGCCGCGCCGCGACGACGCCCACCGGGCCGATTGCGGGGAAGGCCAGTGAACCGCTGGCCGCACCCAGCTGGTTTGAGAGCGCGCTCGCCACGAGGATGGCGCCAGCCCGGCCTCGGCCGGCAGTTAATGTGTTGTCCATCCTTGGAGTGTGGGGCCGCAGCAGGTTCCTCCAAAATGCATAGACGGGCTCTCTTATGCGTCGAGCTCATGCACCGCACCACCAGGAGCATTGAGTTCACGGCCGCCGGCGACCGGACCGTCCGGCATGCGCGCCGTGTTCTCTCGATTCTGGAGGCCATCCAGCAGGAGGCGGCCGACGGCGGCGGCACGGTAAGGATCGGCTACGCCTGGTCCGCCCTGGGCAGGCACACCACGGAGTTTCAGCGCAGGTGGGCGGACGCGTTTCCCAACACGGAGCTGCGCCTCATCCGGACCAACACCCCGACGGCGGGACTGGCGGAAGGAACCAGCGACTTCGCCATCCTGCGGCGGGTCCCCGACACGGCGGCCACCAGCCTTGTGCTCATCGGGCTGGAGAGCCGCTTCTGCGCCATGGCAGCGGATGACGCCCTTGCCGGCAAGCGAAGCATCACCCTTGCAGAAGCCGCGGCCAAACCGATTGCCCTGGACCGGCGCACCGGAAGTACCAGGCTGGACCTGTGGCCGGAAGGTCAGCAGCCGCAGCGCACTATCGCCACGGACGACGTCGACGATTGGCTGACGGTGATCGGCAGCGGCAAGGCGCGGGGCATCACTGCGGAATCAACGGCGCACCAGTACCGGCGCAAGGAGTTGTCTACCGGCACGTGCGCGACGCCGCCCCAGTCCCCGTTTACGTCGCCTGGTCCAAGTCCGACCCGCCTGCGGGGACGCAGGGCGTCGTCGAGCTGCTCGCGGCCCTCTATTCCTGAGCCGCGCGTTTGCTTCCTGCCCCGGGCGTTGCGGGATCCGTTCGTTATCCCCGCAACGGTTCGGCGCCAATCGGGCCGCTGCTGGATCCTAATGCGCCCGGCAGCACCACAATTTAAGGACCAAACTCGGACCCAAAGGAGGGTGTGATGCGCAGTCCCGCCGCGTCAGCCGCGGTAATTCCCACAGCTATTCTGATGGCGCTGATGCTGGCGGGGTGCGGCCCGCAGCCAGGCCCGACGGCGAGTCCCAGCCCCACCGTCACGTCCGCGGCCACCGGAACCACCACTGCCGTGCCGACGGCGACAGTCTCGCCGAGCGCCACCGGCGCCGCGCCGGCGTCGGCCGCTTGGTCAAACTACACGACAGCGGACGGCCAACTGACGTTCGAACACCCGGCCGCGTGGAGCGTCCGGGACCCGGCCGGCGAACTGCCGGAGGGCGGCGGTGCCTTCGCCGAGGTGACCAACCAGGCCGGTAAGCCGCTCGCGACGCTCCGGACCAACATGGCCACCGGGTCCACGTGCCTGGAGCGGTTCCCGTACGAGGTGCTGGAGTCTGAAGAATTGCCGCTGCTGGCGCAGGGCGGCCCGGCGCCCTGGTTTGTTTTTGAGACCCGCGGCAACGATGCTGCGCCGGGTCCGGCCAACACGCCGGCCGCGGCCTACGGCATCGCGTGGGCGGCGCCCACGGGCGACTCGGCCTGCGCCATCTTCCACTTCTTCACGTGGCCGCCCACCGCTGCCATGTTCGGCGCGTTCTACAACCCCGAGAACAACGTGACGCCGGGGGCCGAGTCTCTGCCGTACCTGGAGCAGGCCAAGAAGTACGCGGCGACCCCGGAGTACCAGGACATCAAGCGGATGATCACCTCATTGCGGCCAGCGGATTAGGCGCCTGCGGGCTGGCTCAAGGTTCACACAAGATTTGTGCCGGCAGGCCAATTTCGACCTTTGCGCCCGCACGGATTCGGTAGATTGATCTCGGTTTCGGTCCCCCCACCGAAGCCCTGGAAGTCCCCGCGCTTGAGTTCAACTCGCGTGGGGGCTTCCAACCAGGGGGCCTGCAGCTGGGGCTGCCACGTCAGAGGTTGGTCATCCGTTCCCCGGCTTCGTTGTAACGGCCACCCTGAACCTGGATTTTGGCGGCCGCGTCCTCGATGTCAGCGAGTTCGTCCGCGGACAGGGTTACGTTGGCGGCGCCGAGGTTCTCGTCCAGCCGGTGCAGCTTCCGGGTGCCGGGGATCGGGACGATCCACGGTTTCTGCGCCAGCAGCCAGGCCAACGCAATCTGGGCCGGAGTGGCGCCCTTGCGCTCCGCGATCCCGGCCAGCAGGTCCACCACGGCACGGTTGTTCTCCCTGGCCGCGGGGGTGAAGCGGGGGATGGTGGCGCGGATGTCGTTGCCGGCCTCGAAGCTGGTTGAGGTGTCGATCGTCCCGGTGAGGAAGCCCTTGCCCAGCGGGCTGAAAGGCACAAATCCGATGCCCAGTTCCTCGCAGGCGGCCAGGACGTCCTCTTCGGGGCGCCGCCACCACAGCGAGTATTCGCTCTGGACGGCGGTCACGGGCTGGATGGCGTGGGCCCGGCGGATCGTGCCGGCGGCGGCCTCGGACATGCCGAAATACTTGACCTTGCCGGCGTCGATCAGTTCCTTGACGGCGCCCGCCACGTCCTCGATACGGACATCGGGGTCCACCCGGTGCTGGTAGTACAGGTCGACGGCGTCAACGCCGAGCCGCTGGAGCGACCCGTCCACCACGTGCTTGATGACGTCGGGACGGCTGGTGACCCTCCCGCTCGCCTTGCGTTGCGTAGGGTCGATGTCCCAGCCGAACTTGGTGGCAATCACCACCTCGTCCCGGTGTGGGGCGAGGGCCTGGCCGACGAGTTCCTCGTTGGCGTGGGGGCCGTAGATCTCTGCCGTATCAAAGAAGGTGACGCCGCGGTCCACGGCCGCGCGGATCAGCGCGATCATTTCCTGCCGGTCGGGCCGGTCGCTGTAGCCGCCGCTCATGCTCATGCAGCCCAGCCCGATGGCGGAGACCTCCAGGCCGCTGGTGCCGAGGGTGCGCTTGTCCATATGTCATGCTCCTGGGGTCGAAGGGAGGGGCGGGTCGCACTTTCTGAGAAGTGGAGTTGCCCGTTCCAACAACGCTAACGGCACTTCGAGACCGGCGGGAGGGCCTGTCAGTACCACCCTTCCACATGGCCGGGGCCTGTGCGTGCTGACAGCCACTTCGGGTTTGGAAGGCCATACAGGGCCATGAACCGTGGAAACTTGGTCCGCAAACCGAAAAGCTGCCACTGCATTTGGGTTCCATTCCATATTTTGGGGGAGCCTGCCTCGATAGCATGAAGTGACCGGACAGAGCCGTCCGGCCAGATCGGCGCAGAAGGAAGCCCATGGCAGCGGTTACGGTGGACGATATTCTCTCGGACCTCCCCCTGGGTTTCGCCAGCCTCATCCTCCGGCCTGCCCCGGCCAGCTCTGCGATCGAACGGTTCCTGATCGTGGATGCGGATGATGAAACGTACGACGGCGGCGCGGCCTTTGTCCTGCTGATCGGTGTCCGCGGCCGCTCGGCTTTGCCCGCGCTGCGGCGGCTCCTGAAGAACCCTCCGCCGGTGGTCGCCGTCAAGGGAAGGCGTGAAGAGCTCACCGAGGCCGAAGAACTGCTCCGCGATGCCGGCACGGGCCTGCTTCTGGTGGATCCGGGGGCTGACTGGGACCGGCTGCTGTCCATTGCCAAGGACCGCATCCAGCCGCGCAGCTACCAGAGCGAAGTGCTGACGCTGCTGGAAGAGGACCTTTTTGCGATCGCCCAGACCACCGCCCGGCTCACATCCAGCCACGTGGTCATCGAAGACGCCGCCAACAAGGTCCTGGCATACTCCACCGTTTCGAACGACATCGACGAGCTGCGCAAGGCCTCCATCCTGGCCCGGCGTGGTCCGCGTAAATACGAGCTGCTGCTGAAGGACCTGGGCGCCTACCGTGAACTGCACAGGACCCGGCTGCCGGTGCGGGTACCGGCCCGTCCCCAGGACGGGCTGCGGGAACGAGTGGCCGTCACACTGTTCGCCGGGGACCGGATCATGGGCTACATCTGGCTGCAGGAAACGGGGGCGGGCTTCGGCACGGACGTTGATCACGTGCTCACCGGATCTGCTGCGCGGGCCTCCGCCGAGCTGATCCGTTTCCGCAACCAGCAGTCCGTACACATGCGCGAAGACCGCATTGCGCGGATTTTGTCAGGTGCTGCGGAAGCCGCGGCCAGTGCGCACAGCGAGAAGATCTCCGCTAAGCGCCCGGCGGCACTGATCCTGATAGGAATGTCCGCTGCCGATGCTCAGGCCGACGACGCAGCACTGAAGCACGGCGAACTGGCCAATCTGGCGTCCATCCACGCGGCCGCCTACAAGGCGTCCGCCGTCGTAGGCCAGTTCAAGGGCGACACTGCCGTCATTGTCCCTGGCCTGCAGTCAACCTCCGCGGAGCCCGGACTGCGGAGCCTGGCCGAGTCCATCGTCCGGGATGCCGGCAAGCACCTCGGCATCAGCCCGTTCGCAGCCGTGGGCCCGGTAGTCCCGGACCTGCTGTCCCTGCACACAACCACCCGGATCACCGAGGCCCTGTTGAGTTGTGTGGGCACGTCTTCGGACAGGGGCGTTGCCACGGTGGACGACTTCGAGGGGGAGATCCTCTTCCGCGAGGCGGTTCGGAATTTCACGTCCTCCACGTTCCGCCACCGCAGTCTTTTCGCCCTGCTGCGGCAGGACGCCGAACTTGCGGAAACCCTGCACGCGTACTTCGAAGCCTCGCTCGATGTCGCCGAGTGCGCCAGCAGGATGGGGCTGCACAAGAACACCGTCTATTACCGGATCAGCAAGGCATCCCGGGCGACCGGCCTGAACTTCGGCGACCCGCGGGACTCGCTGGTGGCCCTGCTCCACATCCAGGAATGGGCCGGCACACCTAAAGAACAACTGGGCAGGAAATGACCACAGCACTCAAAGCACCGCCGTTGGACGCAATACTGGACGACATCGTCCGCGGACACAGGCCACAGCGGGAAACCGGTTCTGTCCCGGCCAACATCCCCTTTCTGGAAGCGGTACCCTTCAGCAGGTTCGGGATAGCCGTTGCCACCGCTTCCGGCGAGGTGTTCAGTTCCGGCGATGCCGACGTCGCGTTCTCCATCCATAGCATCTCCAAGGTGTTCACCCTGGCGATGGCGCTTCGGGGCGACAGCTCAGGAACACTGTGGTCCCGCGTCCTGCGCGAACCCTCCGGCACCTCGTTCAACTCCCTGGTGCAGCTGGAGGTGGAGCACGGCATCCCGCGGAACCCGTTCATCAACGCCGGCGCCCTGGTGGTTACCGATCACCTGATGGAAGAAACGTCCGACGCCGCCACCCAGGTGTTGCGGTTCCTCACCGCCCAGGCAGCAAGCACTGGGCCCTTCATCGATGAGGCCGCCGCAGCCAGCGAGCTTTCCAGCAGCAGCCGCAATCTGGCGTTGGCGCACTTCCTGAAGGACTTCGGCAACCTGAAGCAGGCCGCGGAATCAGTGGTGGAAAACTACGTCCGCCAATGCTCCATCATGATGACCTGCGTTGAACTCGCCAAGGCCGGACTCTTCCTTGCCCGGGACGGCCAGGGAACGCTCGGAACAGTGGTTTCCCGCAGCGAAGCGAAACGCATCTGCTCCATCATGCTGACGTGCGGTATGTACGACGCTGCGGGAGAGTTCGCCTACCGCGTGGGCCTTCCCGGAAAAAGCGGTGTGGGCGGCGGGATCCTGGTCATTGTTCCGGGTGAATGCGCCATTTGCGTCTGGAGCCCTCGGCTGGACGCCAAAGGAAACTCCCTGGCCGGCACCGCGGCTCTCGCCGACCTTTCCGACCGCACCGGCTGGTCCGTTTTCTAACCTGCTTTCTAACCCGCCGGGTGCACACCCCCACAACTTCTTCCCAACCCAGCAGGATCTTCTCCGTATCGAAAGGATCAACCATGCCCATCAACCCCAATGACGAGGTTGTACTGCAACAGGCCGACGGCGGCCACGCTCACGCCTCTGAATCGGCGCTGCATGCCGAGGACAAGGGTTACCACAAGAACCTCAAACCGCGGCAGATCCAGATGATCGCCATCGGCGGGGCGATCGGCACCGGCCTGTTCCTCGGCGCCGGCGGCCGCCTCAACGCCGCCGGCCCCTCGCCTACGCCGTCTGCGGTTTCTTCGCGTTCCTCATCCTGCGGGCCCTGGGCGAACTGGTCCTGCACCGCCCCTCATCAGGCTCGTTCGTCTCCTACGCCCGTGAATTCTACGGCGAGAAGGCCGCGTTCGTTTCCGGCTGGTTCTACTGGATCAACTGGGCCACCACCACCATCGTGGACATCACCGCCGCCGCCCTGTACATGAACTTCTTCGGCAACTACATCCCCTGGATGGCGGCCGTCCCGCAATGGGCCTGGGCCCTGATCGCCCTGCTGGTGGTCCTCGCCCTGAACCTCGTCTCCGTCAAGGTCTTCGGCGAACTCGAATTCTGGTTCGCCCTGATCAAGGTCGCCGCCCTCGTGGTCTTCCTCGTCGTCGGCACCTACTTCGTCATCTTCGGCACCCCCGTCGACGGCCAGCCCGTGGGCCTGAGCCTCCTCTCGGACAACGGCGGCGTCTTCCCCAACGGCCTGCTCCCCATGATCATCCTGATGCAAGGCGTCCTGTTCGCCTACGCCTCCATTGAACTCGTGGGCACCGCCGCCGGCGAGACCGAAAACCCGGAAAAGATCATGCCCAAGGCCATCAACTCCGTAGTCTTCCGGATCGCGGTCTTCTACGTCGGCTCCGTCATCCTGCTCGCCCTCCTGCTGCCCTATACGTCCTACGAAAAGGGCGTCAGCCCGTTCGTGACATTCTTCGGCTCCATCGGCATCCAGGGCGTGGACATCATCATGAACCTCGTGGTCCTCACCGCCGCGCTCTCCTCCCTCAACGCCGGCCTATACTCCACCGGCCGCATACTCCGGTCCATGTCCGTGAACGGCTCCGCCCCGAAATTCGCGGGCCGCATGAACAAAGCCGGCGTCCCCTACGGCGGCATCGCCATCATCGCCGGAGTGTCCCTCCTCGGCGTCCCGCTGAACTACCTCGTACCCGCGCAGGCCTTCGAAATCGTGCTGAACGTCGCGTCCGTGGGCATCGTCATGACCTGGGCAACCATTGTGCTCTGCCAGATCCAGCTCCAACGCTGGGCGAACAAAGGCTGGCTCAAACGCCCCTCCTTCCGGATGTTCGGCGCCCCGTACACCGGCTACCTCTCACTGCTCTTCCTCGCGAGCGTCCTGGTGATGGTCTTCATCGACTCACCCCTCACCATGCTCGTCACCGCCATCGCCTCCGCACTCATGGTCGTCGGCTGGTACGCCTGCCGCCAACGAATCCGTGAGATCGCCGAAACCCGCGAAGGCTTCACCNTGCCTGCGGAGACCTTCAGATAAACCCCGCACCATCCACTACGAACGCCAAACCAGTCCAAACAGCCAAAGAAAGCCCATGACAACGGAAACCGAAGCAACCCTGACCGCATCCCACACCCTGCCCGCCGCCGTCGGGAATTCCGAGCAAGGCTCCCGGCAGGCACGCCATTCGGAGGAGCCCCACGCCGGCGCCGGCCAGGCACTGAAATCAGCCGGGCACGTGATTGTTGATTCGCTGGTGGCCCATGGTGTGGAGCGCACCTATGTGGTTCCCGGCGAGAGCCTCCTGGACGTCCTGGACGGCCTGCACAACTCGGATATTGAAACAATCGTCTGCCGGCACGAGGGCGGCGCCGCCTACATGGCCGAGGCCGACGGCAAGATGCACCAGCGCCCGGGCATAGCGATGGTGACCCGGGGGCCCGGCGCGGCCAACGCGCATGTGGGGCTGCACACTGCGTGGCAGGACTCCACCCCCATGCTGCTGTTCGTCGGCCTGATCCCGTTCGCGCACCGGGACCGGGAGGCGTTTCAGGAGTTCGACATCAAGGCCTGGTTCGGTACGGGCGCGAAGCGCGTCATGGTCCTTGACCACGCGGAGCGGGCGTCCGAGATCGTGGCCGAGGCGATGTTTGCGGCCATGAGCGGGCGGCCTGGCCCTGTGGTGGTGGGCCTGCCGGAGGACATCATCCGGCAGCAGATTGACCCGGCGCTGCATCCCGCCATTCCGGTGGCGGCCGGGGGCATGAGCAGCTCCGACGCCGCCGCCTTGGAGGCTGCGCTGGCGGAGTCCAGCAAGCCGCTCTTTGTCACCGGCGGCAACGACTGGACGCAGGCAGCCGCGGACCAGCTGACCGGATGGCTGGAACGGCACCATATCCCGGCAGCAGCTGAATGGCGGACGCAGGGAACGGTCTCCTTCGATTCCCCGTCCTACGTGGGCCCCATTGGCTACGGCCGGCCCCGCCCCACCTACGACCTCCTGGAGGAAACCGACCTGCTGGTGTTTGTGGGGACAGTGCCGGGCGACGTGATTACGGACGGGTTCGTCTGCCGGCAGGACTGGAACAAAAAGAACTTCCTGGTCACAGCCGACCCCTCACTCCGTGGCCGGTCGGGGCCCGTTTCACGGCAGATTCTAGCCAAGCCCGAGGCCTTTGTCCGCGACCTTGTGGGGATCGACCTGCCGGTGAAGGAAGAGTGGAAAGCGTGGACGGACCAGATGCGGGGCGAGCAGGAGCGGTTCGCCGCGCTACCGCCGGCGGCGCCGGCAGCGGGGCAGGCGAGGATGGACACTTTGATGGCGAACCTGGTGCCAAAGCTGCCCGAGGATTCACTGGTGACGTTCGGCGCGGGGGAGCACACCAACTGGGCCCACCGCTACTTCCCCACCCGCCGCTACGCCTCCATGATCAGCGCCCGCAACGGCTCCATGGGCTACTCCGTCCCCTCGGCCATCGCCGCTTCGCTGGCCGAACCCAGACGCCGAGTGGTCACCATCGCCGGGGACGGCGAGTTCCTCATGAACGGCCAGGAACTGGCAACCGCGGCCCAGTACGGGGCCACGCCGCTGGTGATCGTTATGGACAACCAGGAATACGGCACCATCCGCACCCACCAGGAGCGTCACTATCCCTCGCGCGTCTCCGGAACCCAGCTGAAGAATCCGGACTTCGGCCTGATGGCCCGGGCCTTCGGCGGTTTCGGGATCACTGTCACCGAGGACTGTGACGTTCCGGCCGCGCTGGAGGCCGCCTTGGCGGCCATCGACGAGGACGGTGTCTTCGCCCTCATCCATCTCATCGTGGAACAGCGCGTTAAGGCCTACTGAGCCCGGTAATCCTGACAGAACAGCGGACGACGGCGGGACTGCTCAGTACGATCCTTACGCCTTGCCCGAAGTCAGGCATCTGGCTCACCCGCCCCGGCTGTGCACAGTCTCAACTAGCCCGGCATCTGCTGGACGCGGAGCCGGAAATTTCCCATGGGCTACGGCGAGACCGCGCATGGGAACCACCAACCAGGCAGCAGAGCCTAACAGTGCGTCCTCAGTTGCGCGGTTTCGTCAGGGCAGAGACCCGGCCCGTGCCGTCGTAGCCACCCGCCGGGGCCTTGAGTCCGTAGATGCTGCCAATGGTGGGCGCGACGTCGACGGTCCGGGCTGGTTCGGAGGATACCGAGCCTTTGACCACCGCGGGGCTGCCGCCTGATATGAAGAAGGGAATGGGCTCTGTGGCGGGGTGACCGTGGTTGCCAGGGATCGGGTTGGATGCGACGTACGGGTCGGAGAAGCGCCAGCCCGCCCGGCAGTAGGCCACCAGGTCTCCGGCCTCGTCGCCCAGCCGCAGGTCCGCCGGCTTGTTGAC
This sequence comes from Pseudarthrobacter raffinosi, assembly GCF_023913835.1. Taxonomy (NCBI): domain Bacteria; kingdom Bacillati; phylum Actinomycetota; class Actinomycetes; order Micrococcales; family Micrococcaceae; genus Pseudarthrobacter; species Pseudarthrobacter raffinosi. The sequence goes on from NZ_JAMXBG010000022.1 coordinate 10,612, forward strand.
CGAGAGCACGCCCTCATGCGCTCTGACCAGCTGTTCGACGGCGGCCAGCCCGGCGATACGGTCCGGTTCCGGGCCGGTCCAGTAGAGCAGGTCCGCGCCGCCGTTCTGGGCAATCGTGATGTTCGACTGCAGCTCCGGACGGGACTGGAGGATGAGGTTGACAGAGATGAGGTTGCTGGGGATGGACCAGTCCATGGAATGGTCGGCAAGCACCATCACCAGGCTGGAGTCCCATTTGCCGGCGTTCTTGAGGTGGTCGATGAAGCGGCCCACCTGCAGGTCTGTTTCCGCCAGGGCAGCCTCACGCGCCGCCCGCAGCGTGGTTCCGGAAAGGTCTGAGTGGCCCACGCGGTCGATGTCGCCCAGATTGGTGAACACAAAGTCCGGGTCCGGCCCGTTCACCATCGCCAGCAGGGCGTCCATGGTGGCGGCGTCGGGCGCGTGGCCGGTTACGGGAAGCACTGGCTGGGGTTCCCACCGATAGCTGGCGCGGGCACCGAAGATGCCGTAAAGGTACTTCTTGCTAAGCACGGAGCCGGTGGTGAGGCCGAGCTCCTGCAGCCGCTCTAGGAGGGTCGGGAAGTGCAGGTCCGTGGGCCGGTCGAGGTTGCGGACAACGCCGTCGGTCCGGTCGAAGATGGAGTTGGCCGGCACGCCCGAGCGGTCCGGGCGGACACCCGTCATCATCATGACGTGGTTGGGGATGGTCTCCATCACCGGCAGGGAGCGTGCCGCCGGGAAATTTGTGCCTGCATCGCGCAGTGCAGCCAGCCTCGGCGTCAGCGCGGGCGTGATTTCGTCCGGCCGGCAGCCGTCCACCACCAGCACGTAGCTTCGGGTCCGTCCAGCGGCGGGGGCAGCCCAGGCGGTGCCCGGTGCCGCCGAAAGGACGACGGCGGCCCCGCCGGCGGCGGCGATTTGCAGGAACTGCCGGCGTCCCGGCGTCGAAAGTCTGCTGCTGGCGGGCGTGCCCTGCTGCGGTGAACGGCTCATTGGAGTCCTCCCTGCGTCGGGGTGACTTTGCCGGAGTTGGCTTGGACGTTGAATGACGTGGACAGTGTGGAGCCTGAGTTGGCGGAGGTGCGTTCGGCGAGGACGTACCAGTCCATCCGAACGCCGGCGGCGGTCACGTCGAGGACGGAGTAGCCGTGCGAGTCGAAGTCCAGGTACTTCACATGCGGGTTGGCCGCCTTGATGGCGTTCTCGACGCCGACGGATCCGGTCCGGGGCGGAACGTTCAGGATGTCGTCGAGGTTGTCGCTCGTGACGGAGGTGCAGACCAGTTCCGCGGCAACGGAATCGCCGGTGGCCGGGTAGCTGGCCGGGTCGGCGGGGATGTCGCATGCCCAGCCGGAGTGGATGTCGCCGGTGAGGAACACGGTGTCCTTGACGGCGTTATCCCGCAGGTGGCGGACCACGCGGTTGCGGTCCGCCTCGTAGCCGTCCCATTGGTCCACGTTATAAGGCACGCCGCTGATGCTCGTGCCGCCCATCAGCTTTTGGACACCGGCCAGTTCTGCGGTGTTCAGGGTCGAGGGAACGCGGACGGGCGCAATCATGACGGGATTGCCCACAAGCTTCCATTGCGGGCCCGTGGACTTGAGGTTGCCCAGCAGCCAGTCCATCTGAGCGGCGCCGGTGATAGTGCGGGCGGGGCTGCTGATAGAGGGATCCGCACCGTTGGCGGCCTGCTGGTCACGGTAGGAGCGCAGGTCCAGCATGGACAGGCTGGCGAGGGAGCCGAAGTCCAGGCGTCGGTACAGTTGGCCCCCCGGCTCATAGCGCACGGGCATCCATTCGGTGTAAGCCTTCTGCGCGGCGGCGACGCGCTCGCTCCACGCGCCTTCGGCGCCCTCGGTGTGGTTTTCGGCGCCGCCCTTCCAGGCGTCGTTGGCCGATTCATGATCATCCCAGGTCACGATGAACGGGGCGGCGGCGTGCAGGGCTTGCAGGTCAGGGTCGGTTTTGTACTGGGCGTGACGGCGCCGATAGTGCTCGAGCTGTGTCATTTCGTGGGCGGGTTCGTGGGGGCGGACGACGACGTCGCGCGCCTGGTATTCGCCGGGCCCGTATTCGTAGAGGTAGTCGCCGAGGTGAAGCACGGCGTCGAGGTCGCCGCGGGCGGCGAGATGCCGGTAGGACGAAAAATAGCCCGCCTGCCAGTTGGCGCACGACACGACGCCGAACTTCAGCCGGTCCACGACCGCACCCGCCGCGGGGGCGGTGCGGGTACGGCCCGCCGGCGATACGGACTGTCCCAGCGTGAAGCGGTACCAGTAGTTGGTGGCGGCGGCCAGCCGGCCGGCGATGACCTTGACCGTATGGTCCCGGGCCGCGCCGGTGGCGGCAGTACCCCTGGCCACGATCTTCTTGAAGCCAGCGTCCGCAGCGATTTCCCAGCCGACGGACACATCCGGGCCCAGCCCGGTGCCTGGCAGCGCTGCGGGCGCTGGTGTCACGCGGGTCCAAAGCAGCACGCTGTCCGCCATCGGGTCTCCCGAGGCGACCCCTTGGCAGAAGACGCCACCATGGGAGGCGGAAAAGCCACTTGCTGCGGTGCCGGAGACCATGGCCCCAGCCACGGCAGCGACCCCTGCTGAGCGCAGAACTTGACGACGAGTAAAGTTAGTCATGCCTTCCAGTATCCGCACGCTCAAAGGGTCAAGGGGCGGCTTTTTGACCTGGTTAGCCAGACGTTCACCCAGTGTTTTCCGTGGCGCAGTCCATATCCTGGCTTATCCAGCACTAGGGAAGCGAGAGGTTCTCCGCCCACATCCCCTCGCTGGTTGGCATCCGCAGTGGATTGACGAGGCCCGCCGTGCCGGCCCGGTCACTGGCCCAGGGTCATCAATCCACTGGCGCAGCCGCAGGACCGGCGAATGATGAGCTCTGCGGGGAGGAGTTGGACCTTGCCGTCGGAATGGTTGGCAGAGAGCGCTGCTTCGGCAATCTGGTCGATGGGCTGCTGGACAGTTGTGAGCTGAGGCCAGCTGAGCTCCGATTCAGGGGGTTCCGTTTGGGTCCGTCTCAGCTGCTCACAGTTCCTCAAGGCTCATTGTGGATCCAATGGACGCCCGTCGCTTTCCGCTCCCGGCTCTTGCCTCGGGCCCCGCGATAGACTGGGCGTCGCGGCGATCAGGAGGGCAGCCACGGCCACCGCGGCGCTCAGGATCAGGCCCGGCCGGTACTGTTCCAGCATCGCGGCCGCATCGACGGCGGCACCTGCCTCGGGCGCATTGCCGTGACCGCTCACCATTGCCGTGGTGACGGCCAGCACCAGGGCGGCGCCGACCTGGGTGCTCGTCTGGATCAGGCCTGCGGCCAGGCCTTGCTCGGCATCCCGGATGCCAGTGGTGGCCTGGACGTTGATGGACGGGAAGGCCAGCGCGAAACCGACGCCCAGCAGCAGGACGGACGGCAGAATGTCGGTCACATAATTGGGCGAGGTCCCTACGCGAAGGAACAGGACGTAGCCAAGCGTCAACGACGCCAGTCCCGTCAGGATCAGCCGCGGGGCGCCGAATCTCTCGATGAGCCGGTCCGCGAAGGGTGCGCTCGAGGCAACCAGCAGGCCGGTCGGGAGCAGCGCCAGGGCCATGCCAAGGGGGCTCCATCCCAGCACGGACTGCAGGTAGAGCGTCAGGATGAACTGGAAACTCAGGTAGGAACCGAACAGCCCCACCGCGCTGAGGTTTGCCCGGGCAACCCAGCCTTCCTTGAGGATGCTGAACCGGATCAGGGGGTGTTTGACGCGGTTTTCGATCACGGCGAACGCTGCCAGGACTGCGGTGGAAGCCACGAATCCGGCGATAGTTGCCACAGATCCCCAGCCGTTCCCCGGCGCCGAAACCAGTGTGTACACCAGCCCCAGCATGCCGCCCGCGAGCGTGATGGCGCCCCAGACGTCATGCCCGCTCTCTGGTTCCCCGTCTGCGGCCTTGCCTGCGGCCTTGCCTGCGGCTCCGTCCCGGGGGATGTACCTCAGGCCAAGGATCACAACGGCGACTGCCACCGGAACGGAGACCAGGAAGGTCCAGCGCCAGCTCAGGGCGGTCATGAGGCCGCCTACCACCAGGCCGAGGGAGAATCCGCTGGCGCCGAACGTGGTGAAGATGGATAGGGCACGGTTGCGTTCGCGCCCTTCAGCGAAGTTGGTGGTGATGATCGAGAAGGCGGCGGGAGCCGTGAATGCGGCGGCCAGGCCCTTGACGAAGCGGGTCGCGATCAGCAGGGCCGGGTCATCCACCAGCCCGCCGAGCAGGGATGCTGCGGCGAAAACGCTGAGCGCAATCAGGAAGATGCGCCGCCGGCCGAGCAGGTCCGCCATGCGACCGCCCAGCAGGAGCAGGCTTCCGTAGCCGAGTACGTAGGCGGAGACGATCCACTGGAGGGATTCGGTTCCGAGATGAAGTTCGGTGCCGATCGAGGGCAGGGCCACGCCGACCATTGATACGTCCAGTGCGTCGAGTGCCAGGACGGTGCACAGGACCAGGAGGAGCATCCATTGTGCGCGGGTCCAGCGCACAGCTGTAAGCCGGCCTCCGGCTGATCTTTCAAGGGTGGAAGTTGAAGTCATGGCTACAACTTATATGACACGTCATTGAATGACAAGGAATATTATGACGTGGACTTTTAATTCGTCATGAACTAGAATCGCTGCATGGCAACACCGCAGGACCGCCAGCTGGTTGATCAATGGCGCGGCATCCAGAGCACCTACTTCCGCACCGCGGCCGCGATCGACCGTGCGCTGGAATCGAAGTTCAGCATCGGCCTGACGGAGTTTGAAATCCTGGACCTCGTGGCCGAAAGTACCGATGCGGCATGCCGCATGAAGCAACTCGGTGAGCGCACGCCCATGACTCAGAGCGCCATGTCCAAGGTGGTGGACCGGCTCGACAAAGCCGGACTCATTTCCCGCCAGTCCTGCGAAGATGACCGGCGCTCGCTGTTCCTGGAACTCACCGACGCCGGCCGCGCGCTCCACCGGGAAGCCGCCATCGAACACCGCGCCCTGCTCAGGGAAAACCTGGGCAACGACTAACCGTCAGCCCTTGCCGTCCTGGCCGGGATCTTCTTCATCCGGGCCCCACTGACTGCGATTCTGGTGAACACGCTGTAGCCGTACGACGCCGGCCCGCACGCGAAGTAGGGAGAGTTCGGGGCCGTGGGTTAGCTGCGAACGGGACGGAGGCTGCGGAGCTTGGAGGTGACGTCGTCGGCGGTTGCCTCGATGCCTTCCTGGGCTGCCTCCACGGCAAGGATGGATAGTTGACCCAGGGTACTCACGTCGCTCCACGTGGTCCACCATCCGATTCCGCATGCTTTCGCGGGACGTTTGCCCGCTGACCGCCTATGTCAGCGGTCAGCAACAATTCTTCGACGCGCGCGATTTAGACTGCACCCATGTCTGAAACTGAACGAACCACAGACCCGGTCTTCGAGGCTGCCTACGAGGCTGCACAAAAGAGCCTCCGAGAGGGCGGCATCCCGATCGGTGCTGCCTTGGCCAGAGGCGGGGTGGTCATTGCCAGCGGCCACAACAAGCGTGTCCAGCATGGCGATCCAATCGCCCACGGCGAGATGTCTGCTCTGCGGGCTGCCGGACGCCAGAAGAGCTACCGGGACACAACCCTCTACACCACCCTGGCGCCGTGTGCCATGTGTGCCGGGACTATCATCCAATTCAAGATTCCGCGCGTGATGGTGGGCGAGGCCGAGACGTTCCCCTTGAGCTGCCCCTGCTGGACGTTTTCGGGCGGGCCAGTAGAAGGCGCTCCGCCCTCGAAGAGGAAATGTGCAAGGTCCGCGCGGATATGCGCAGGAATGTACATAAGGGCGAAAAGCGCAGAAACGCCTGATATCTCGCCCTGCGCCGGAGGTCCCTGGCGGGCCTTTCCGTAGGGAACGGGCCAAGGTTGTCGCGGCCGCCGAGTCAAGTGACGGGGACGACGCGTCCGGTCCGAGGTCGGTAGCTGGCAGTACCCTTCGCAGCCTGGTCGCAACCTTTGAAGTTCTAGCATGGGGGCCAGGACGAAGACGTCTGTTTTCCAGAGGAGTGACCATGACTGTTTATGTACAGCCCGGCCAATCAGGATCCAAGGTCCAGTTCAAGGACCGCTATGAGAACTGGATCGGCGGAGAATGGGTGGCTCCAACGACCGGCCGATACATCGAGAACGTTTCCCCGGTGAACGGAAAGCAATTCACCGAGGTGGCCCGCGGCGCCGCCGCGGACGTTGAGCTCGCACTCGATGCCGCGCACAAGGCCGCACCGGCGTGGGGCAAGGCTTCGGCCACCGAGCGCGCCGCCGTGCTGAACAAGATCGCCGACCGGATCGACGCGAACCTTGAGATGCTCGCCGTCGCCGAATCGTGGGACAACGGCAAGCCGATCCGCGAAACGTTGAATGCGGACATTCCGCTCGCGGCGGACCACTTCCGCTACTTTGCCTCCGCCATCCGCGCCCAGGAAGGACGGCTGTCCCAGCTCGACGACGACACCACGGCCTACCACTTCCACGAACCCCTCGGCGTCGTGGGTCAGATTATCCCGTGGAATTTCCCCATCCTGATGGCCGTCTGGAAGATGGCTCCTGCCCTGGCGGCCGGCAACGCGGTGGTGCTCAAGCCCGCTTCCAACACCCCGGCCTCCATCCTGGTCCTGGCGGAACTCATTGCGGACCTGCTGCCTGCGGGCCTGCTGAATATCGTCAACGGCTTCGGGGCGGAAGTGGGTAAGCCGCTGGCCTCCAGCCCCCGTATCCGCAAGATCGCGTTCACCGGCGAGACCTCCACCGGGCGCCTCATCAGCCAGTACGCCAGCGCAAACCTGATCCCGGTCACGCTGGAGCTCGGCGGCAAGAGCCCGAACATCTTCTTCAACGACGTCGCGGACACCAACGATGCCTTCTACGACAAGGCACTGGAGGGCTTCACCCTGTACGCCTTCAACCAGGGCGAAGTCTGCAGCAGCCCGTCCCGTGCCCTCGTCCAGGACGGTATCTACGATTCCTTCATGGCTGATGCCGTGGCCAGGACAGAACAGATCATCCAGGGCAACCCGCTGGACACCAACACCCAGATCGGCGCCCAGGCCTCCGTGGGCCAGATGGAGAAGATCCTCTCCTACATCGACATCGGACTCGAAGAGGGCGCCAAAATCCTGGCCGGCGGTGCGCGGACGGAGCTTGACGGGGACATGGCTGGCGGTTTCTATGTCCAGCCGACCATTTTTGAAGGTCAGAACTGGATGCGGATCTTCCAGGAGGAGATCTTCGGCCCGGTAGTCTCCGTGGCACGCTTCGGCGACTACAAGGACGCAGTCAGCATCGCCAACGACACTCTGTACGGCCTTGGCGCCGGCGTCTGGTCGCGCAACGGCAACGTGGCCTACCGTGCCGGCCGCGAGATCCAGGCCGGCCGGGTGTGGGTGAACAACTACCACGCCTACCCTGCCGGGGCAGCGTTCGGCGGCTACAAGTCCTCAGGCATCGGCCGTGAAAACCACTCCATGATGCTGGACCACTACCAGCAGACTAAGAACCTCCTGGTCAGCCACTCAGAGAACAAGCTCGGCTTCTTCTAGAAGCACCACCCTTGTCAGGCACGCCCGCACCTGACCGCCCGCTGCACCATAACTACCGGTAGCAGCACAAAAGGCCCGGGACGACGGCGGGACCTCCCGCCGTCGTACCCTGCTTGAGGGCACCACCGACAAAAAAGCGGCACTACGAAGGGACATCTGAATGACCAGAATGCTGATTATTGGCCCGCCCGGTTCGGGCAAGGGAACGCAGGCGGAACAGATCTCCGAACGCCTCGGCGTTGTGGCGATCTCCACCGGCGACATCTTCCGCGCCAACGTCAAGGGCGAGACACCGCTGGGCGTGGAGGCGAAAAAGTACATGGACAACGGGGATTTCGTTCCTGACAGCGTCACCAACGAAATGGTCAGGTCGCGCCTCAGCGAGGATGACGTGGACGCCGGCTTCCTCCTGGACGGCTACCCCCGGACCACGGCACAGGTGGACTATCTTGACTCAATCCTGGCCAACGGTGACCAGAAGCTCGACGTTGTCCTGCAGCTGACCGCTGACGACGAGGAGCTGGTCACGCGCCTGCTGGGCCGTGCCAAGGAAACCGGCCGGAGCGACGACACGGAAGCCGTCATCCGGCACCGGCTGGACCTGTACCACGAGCAGACCGAGGCCGTGGTGGCCAAGTATGCCGGCCGCGGCATCCTGACGAAGGTGGACGGCATCGGCGGGGTCGGCGAGGTCACGGACAGGGTGATGAGCACGCTCGGAGATCTTCTTAGGGTCTCCGCCGTAATCGGACGGTAGTACTCAACCGCCCGCACCGCTGATGAGTAGCGGTGATCGAGCCTGTCGGAAACCACCACCGGAATCCGACAGGCTCGACCTGGCTGTACGGGCGAACGCACGGCTCGTCGCCGTCATCGCTCGCTGGCGGACGGCGGCACTGGCCAATTCCTGGGTGCGGCTAGGCGGGGGCCAGAGCCCGCACCGAGTTTCGTTCCACGGTGGGACAGTGGATTTTTGTGGGGTCAGCGGCCGGTGCTTCTTCAAGGCCCAGCAGCATCCGCACTCCGGCTGCGCCCAGTTCGTAGTGGGGGAGAGCCACGGTGGAAAGTGGGGGCCGGACGTGGGCGGCGATGACTTCCTGGTTATCGAATCCCACCACTGCTATGTCCTCGGGGATGGAGAGCCCGTGCTCGCGTAGCCCGTCGTATAGCCCCATTGCCATTCGGTCGTTGTAGCAGTACACGGCAGTGGCTTCGCGCTTGAGGAGTTCCTCGGTCGCTCCGTACCCGCCTTCCTGGTCTGGGTAGGCTTCCAAAACCAGGCCCGCGTCGAACGGGATGCCTTCCGCTTCCAGCGCTTCCCTGTAGCCCTGGAGTCGTCCGTCCTTAGCTGGGGCCGGGATGGTGGCGTTGATGAAGGCGATCCGGCGGTGACCGTGTTTCAGCAGGATCTCCGTGGCTGAACGGCCGCCCTGTATTTCATCCGGGACCACGGCCCGGGAGCCTGGTTCCGTGGAAAAGCAGTTGACGAGGACGAAGTCCGACTCTTTAAGGGAGGCCGGGATGTCCGTGGGCCGGTGGAACCAGGTGGAGTAGAGGATTCCGCGCACCTTGTATTCGAGCATCATGGCAATCGCGTCCGTCTCCAGCTCGCGGTTGCCTTCGGTGTTGGCGATGAGAAGTGCGTAGCCGTGCTTCCAGGCTTCATCCTGGGCGCCGTGGATGATCTGGCCGGCAAAAGGGGTGGTGGCAATGGCATCGGCTACGAGCCCGATGAACCGCGAACTCCCGCTGACCAGGGTTTGCGCCATGGCATTCGGCCGATAGCCCAGGTCCCGGATGGCGTCCCGCACGCGCTGGCGGGTTTCGTCGGATATCCGGGCAGTCTTTTTCTTGTTCACTACCAGGGAGACGGTGGCAGTCGAAACGCCCGCGGCCTCGGCTACCTGCCGGAGCGTGACGGGTTGAGGGCGCCCGGGACGTTCGAGGGGTGCAGCCGCACCCAGCGGTGTGACCGAACTATTCTCCTGCGAATTCATGAGCCCTCCTTGAGGAGTATATCCGGCTGTTCCTGCTGTCATCCCTTGCTCCCCCCGCTCTCCAGGCCTTGGATCATGGCTTTGTTCAGCACGAGGAAGACCAGCAGCAGGGGCGTGATGGTGATGCAGACAGCGGCAAACGTGGCCGTCCAGTTTTGGGTGTACCCAACTGGACAGTGGTCGAAGAGCCATCCCCAAGCCGAGGGTGGAAGACAAGAGAAATCGGACTCTCACGTCAACAAGACCCGCCCCGATGTCCCAGTAGCCTGCCTCGTCGGCGACGATCGGGTCTCAACCTGCGTAACTTCGGCCTAACTCTGTTCAGAGGTAGGGCTTGCCCCAAGTTCCATCTGCTGCGCCTATTGCTCCATGTGGGAGCAGCTGCGCACGGGAACGGGCTTGGAGGCTTCGTCTTTGCGAACAGTTGGGCGTGTGCGCTCAGGTGCACGTGGCTCCTGATTTAGCATGCAGCTGATTAGCACTGGATCTTTCAAAACCGGAAAAGCGGCTCGATCTGAACGCGAAGGCGCTCGCGGAGTTTTTCCCAGAGATCCTCTGGGCGGAATCCGCGCGCCGGGGTGCGCAGAACTTCGTGGATGTAGGTTCCGTTGCAATTCTGCGCAACGACCAGGGAGTCGACGTCGGCGCTCAGGTACCCTGCGTCCCTCGCGTTGTCGAGGATGGCGGCGATCAGAACGATAACCCGGTCGCCCTGAGAAATGCTTTGGGCCCCAAGCTGGCTTCCGGCCTTGAAGCCGTGGTGCAGGTAGCTCGTGACGTTCTCCGGGTCGGTTGCGTAGAACCGGGCGCGTGCACGGAAGATGGCGTAGAGCCGCTCCACATAGTCCCGCGCGGTGGAAGTATTGGCGGCAAGTTCCTTGTCCGCGTCCTCGATGGCCTGGAGCGTCATATCCATGCGCTCGCCGATAACCAGCAGCAGCAGCTCGTGCTTGTTACTGACGTAGCGGAAGAGGGTGGCCTCTCCGACCCCGGCAAGCTCGGCCACTTCCTTGGTGGTGGTGTGCTCGTAGCCCCGCTCGTTGAAGAGCTGTTCTGCTGCGGCGCGGATGTTCTGGTAGCGCTCGATCCGGGCCTTCTCACGCAGCCCGACGGGAGCACCAGAGGCGGTGGCCTCCGAAGTCATCGTCTTCATCCTTTATTAACGCCCCTATCAGCGGTTAGGTACCGGACGGCCGTTCGCAGCCGCCGGGTTGCAGTTCTGGTGCCGATAACACTCAATTGAACATCACGATCTGGCGGATGGCGTTTCCATCGGCGAGTTCATCCATCGCCTCATTGATCTTGTCCAGGGTGATCACCGACGAGGCCAGCTTTTCGACGGGCAGCCTTCCTTCGCGCCACATCTGCGCGTAGACCGGAATATCCCGGGCGGGCACTGCGGAGCCCAGGTAGGAACCGACGATGGTGCGGGCCTCGGCCGTAATCCCCAGCGGTTCAATGGATGACAGCGCTCCCGGAGCCGGCAGTCCGACCGTCACCGTGGTGCCGCCGGGCGCCGTGGCTTGTACCGCGGTTTCGAAGGCCCGGGGGTGGCCGGCCGCCTCGATGACGAGGTGGGCCCGGATGCCCAGTTCCGCGGCCTCGGCAGGCGAGTACGTTTCTGTTGCCCCCAGTTCCCGCGCTGTGATCAGTTTCTCCGGGTTCGCGTCGATGCCGATGATCCGGGCGGGTTCAGCCCACGCTGAGGAGACTGCGACGGCGGTCAGCAGCGCTGCCATGCCGACGCCTCCAAGGCCGACGATCATGATGTTCTGCCCCTCCTGGGGGTTTCCCGCGTTGATGACGGCCCCGCCGCCGGTCAGCACGGCGCACCCAAGAAGTGCAGCGACCGCCGGCGGCACGTCGCTTCCGACCGGAACCACCGAGCGACGGTTGAGCACGGCATGGGTTGCAAAGCCGGAGACTCCGACGTGGTGACGGACCGGCTGGCCGGCGCGCGTGAGCCGGATGGATCCGCCGGGCAGTGTTCCGGCCCCGTTGGATTCTGTTCCGACGCTGCAAGGCAGCTTGCCCCCGGTGCGGCAGTTGGGGCACTCCTCGCAGCGCGGCAGGAAAACCGTGACCACGCGCTGGCCCGGTTCGAGGTCATCGACACCCGCGCCGACACTGACGACCGTACCGGCGGCCTCGTGGCCGAGCAGCATGGGCAGGGGACGGGGGCGGTCGCCGTTGACGACGGAGAGGTCCGAGTGGCAGATGCCCGCAGCCTCCATCCGGATCAGGACTTCCTCGGGCCCTGGCCCGGCAAGGTCAAGCTCCGCAACGGAAAGCGGGCGGGACTGGGCGTACGGACGGGGGGAGCCGATGGTCTCAAGGACCGCGCCGGTAATCTTCATTGTTTCCCTTCCAGGGATTGTGCTTCGTATCACTCTTATGCTTTTATGAGAGTGTAATCCGCACGGAGTGCACTTTCAATATCGCGCGATGCGCGTTTCCTGCACCCGGTCGGATCCCCTCATCGCTATCAGCACCGGCCAGTCAAATTCGAAGGGATTGGAATTGAAGATTCATCCAGATGCAAACGAGGGTGCCGTCCACGTCGGGGGCCTCTCGGTTCCTTTCCACGACACGCTTGCGCCGGAGGACTCGCGGGACACTGTGGTCCTGGTCCACGGAACGGGTGGAAGCGCCAAGACTCATTTCCGTACCCTCTTTCCCATGCTCGCCGCCAGGTACCGTGTCCTGGCCCTTGACCTGCAGAGCCCCGACGGGGAACTGACCCTCGGTGGATTGTCGGCGCAGGTCGCCGCTGTCATTGACCAGCGCGCTCCTGCACAGCCGGTACATGTCGTCGGCTACTCCCTGGGAGCCCTGGTCGCGGCCGACCTCGCCGCTTCCCGCCCCGAGAGCGTGTCAAGCCTGACCCTGGTGGCCGGCTGGGTCAGGGCCGACACCCAGCAGCGGCTTCGCAACCGGATCTGGAAGCAGCTTTTCGAGTCGGACCAGGATCTCCTGCGCGAATTCGTCACCTGGACAGCCTATGGACACCCGTTCCTGGCCGGCCGGGGCGAGGCCGATATCCGGGCCCTGGTTGATGCCCGGACCTTCCCGGACGGGATCGCCGGACAGATGCGGCTCAACGCCGTCGCCGATCTGAGTGGCAGGCTTGCAGCGATTACCGCTCCGTCCCTGGTCATCGCCGGCGCCCACGACCAGATGGTGCCGGCCCGGCAGACCCAGCTCCTCTTCGGAGGCCTTCCCAATGCCCGCTACGCGGTCATCGAAAGTGGTCACGCCGTCCCGCAGGAGCGACCGGCCCAGCTGTTCCAGCTCATCAACGAATTCGTGACGGACCCCGCCGCTGCTCCTGCGGGCGGGATCCGGGAAGCACTCTTTGTCTAGCCCGTCGGGACCAGCACACAACAACACACACATTGGAGGAACAGTGGAAAGTACCCCTATGGGATACCCCGCGCCCGGTTCGCCGGTCGATGTCATCATCGTGGGCACCGGCTTCGGAGGCCTCGGCATGGGTGCGAAGCTGGCCCGCGAGGGCGAACGGTCATTCATCATTCTTGAACGGGCGGAGGACGTGGGAGGCACCTGGCGTGACAACCACTACCCCGGCGCGGCCTGCGACGTGCCGTCGCTCCTGTACTCGTTTTCCTTCCGACCCAACCCTGAGTGGTCCCGGATGTTCGCCCCCCAGGAGGAAATCCTGAACTACCTGCGCAGCGTCGCCCGGGAAGAGAACCTCCTTGAACGGATCGTCTTCGGCGCCGAACTGACCGATGCCCGGTGGGATGAGGCGGAAGCGCTGTGGAAAGTCAGCACCCCCAAGGGTGAGTTTGCAGCCAAAACCCTGGTGACCGCCGTCGGGCACTTATCCGAACCGAAGATGCCAGACATAGAGGGACTGGCTGACTTCTCCGGCGAAGTGTTCCACTCGGCGCAGTGGAATGACGGGATTGACCTGGCGGGCAAGCGGGTGGGCATCGTCGGCTCGGGAGCCACGGCCATCCAGGTTTTGCCCGAGGTGGCAAAGATCGCCGGGGAGGTCGTCGTGTTCCAGCGTTCCGCCCCGTACGTGACTCCGCGTCCGGACCGTTCCTACACCGAGGAGGAAAAGGGTCTTTTCCGCAAGATGCCCGAGGTGATGCAGGAACTGCGGGAGGAGATGTTCTGGTCCAACGAGGAGCGCTACGCCCAGCGCCGGGGCACCCCGACGCTGGTCTCCGCCGCAGCCCAGGTTGCCCTGGACCATCTGCACCGGCAGATTGAGGATCCGGAACTCCGCCGGAAGCTGACCCCGGACTATACGTTCGGCTGCAAGCGGGTGCTGAAGTCCAGCGATTACTATCCCACGTTCACGCAGGACCACGTCCGCCTGGAAACCGGCGGCGTCACGCGTGTGGAGGGCAACCGTGTAGTCGGCGGAGACGGGGGCAGCCACGAACTGGACGTCATCATCGCCTGCACGGGTTTTGAAGCGACGGATCTGCCCATCGCCTACCGTATCTTTGGCCGCGACGGCCAGCCGCTCAGTGAACGCTGGGCGAACGGCATGCAGGCCTACGCCACCACGGCCGTGCACGGTTTCCCGAACCTGTGGATCATCAACGGGCCCAACACGGGGCTGGGCCACAACTCCGCCGTCTACATCGCCGAGGCCCAAATCGACTACATCATGGCCGCGGTGACCTTCCGCGACCAAGCCGCGGTGCCGGCACTGGAGGTGAGCAGGGAAGCGGAGGATGCCTTCATGGATCGTGTGGACCAGCTGGCGCAGGGCACTGTATGGCTCGACGGCGGCTGCAGCAGCTGGTACGTGGACCACCGCAACGGGCGGCTGACCACCCTGTGGCCGGAACCGGCCTATACCTTCCGCCAGGTCAACGCACCCTTTGACCCTGAACCCTATCTGGCCGGATCCCTGGACGAAGCCAGGGAAGAAGCCCTGGCCGGAGTGCGCTAACGGCCCCACCGGGGGGGTGCCTAAAAGGAGGCACGCCTCCCGTTCAACGAGGAACGGAGAAAGCATGAGTAACAACCCGCAGCACCAACGAACAGCCGTCGTCACCGGCGCGGCCGGGGGCATCGGCCGCAGCATCGTGGAGTCATTCCTGGCCAGCGGGGACCGGGTGATCGCCGTGGATGCCTCGAACTCCGCACTGGCCGGCCTCCAGGCGGACCTGCATCCGCAGGGCGGATCCCTGCAGACGCTGCACTGTGATGTCACCGAGCCCGGCGACTGGAAGCGGATTGCCGAGGCGGTGGAGGCCACCCCGGAAACCCCTACGGTACTGGTCAACAATGCCGGCATCTCCCCGAAACGGGACGGGCAGAAAATCCCGGGTGATGAAGTCCCCCTGGACGAGTGGACGAGCGTTCTGTCGGTGAACCTCACGGGACCGTTCCTGGGTATCCAGGCGCTGGTGCCGCACATGAAGAACACCGGTTTCGGCAGGATCGTCAATATGTCATCCCTGGCAGGACGGGACGGCGGCAGGCTCGGCGGGGTCCACTATGCCGCGACCAAAACGGGCCTGCTCGGCTTGACCCGCTCCTTCGCCCGGGAACTGGCACCGTTCGGCATCACCGTCAACGCCATCGCCCCGGGGCGGATCGACGCCGGCATGGCGGCCGGCGTCTCCGATGAAGTCAACCGGAACTATCTCAGCCGCATCCCGGTAGGCCGGCTGGGACTCGCCAGTGATGTCGCCCAGGCCGTCCAGTACCTGGCCGCCGTCGAAAACGGCTTCGTCACGGGTGTCACGGTTGACGTCAACGGAGGGTCGTACATGGGATGAGATTCCAATCCATGAA
The DNA here is from genome assembly GCF_023913835.1 of Pseudarthrobacter raffinosi. Taxonomy (NCBI): domain Bacteria; kingdom Bacillati; phylum Actinomycetota; class Actinomycetes; order Micrococcales; family Micrococcaceae; genus Pseudarthrobacter; species Pseudarthrobacter raffinosi. Next base: position 25,984 of record NZ_JAMXBG010000022.1, read on the forward strand.
TCCCCCGAAGGCGGATGGGAGAGGGGTTGGCCGGTCGCCGGCGCCGGACAGGCTGCGGGGCAAGGTAGTGCTGATCACCGGCGGTGCCGGAGGTATCGCGGTGGCCACGGCTCACCGGCTGGCCGCGGCAGGAGCATACGTATCCCTCGTTGACCGCGACCAGCCAGCCCTGGACCAGCTTGTCTCCACGCTGGGTGACGGCCACCTGGCCACGGCAGCGGATGTGACGGACCACGTGTCCTTGCAGGGCGCAGCCCGACGGACAGTGGAGCACTTCGGCCGGCTGGACATCGTCTTTGCCTGCGCCGGCATCGGCAGTGCCTCCACCGTGGCCGCTTCCAGCACCGAGGACTTGCTGCGGATCGTCGACGTAAATCTTGGCGGGGTAATCAGGACCGTCAAGGCTACCCTGGAGGAGGTCACCGCAAACCGGGGCTATTACCTGCTCATGAGTTCGGCCGCCGCGTTGAAGAATGTTCCGCGGGCCAACGCGTATGCCGCCTCCAAGGCGGGCGTGGAGGCCTTTGGCGGGGCGCTGCGGCTGGAACTGGCCCATAAGGGCGTTGACGTGGGTGTCGCGCATCCGGCATGGGTGAGCACCGGCATGATTTCCGGGGCGGGAAGCCGGGCCGGGGAGAGCCGCTCCCTTCCGTGGCCCTTCAGCGTGGTGTCCAGCACGGACGCCTGCGCCGGCCTGCTCGTCGGTGCGATGGCCGCGCGCCAGCGCAAGGTATTCGTCCCGCGCAGCCTGGCCCTGATGGATCCTCTGCGGTGGCTCTCAACCGGGCCGCTGTGGGACGCCTTCATGAAACCCCGGGCGGCGCTGAGCGTCTCCCAGCTTGAGTCCGCATCTTTTAACGAATGATTAAAATCACCCGCGGCAGTTGTGCCCGGGGTCACAATCCTGTTTACTGAGAGGGCACTCCTTGCGGAGTGCACTCTCAACTTCAGCCCGAAATCATCAGAGGTTACCTTGAATAAGACTCGCGTGTTCTCCGCTGCCGTCACTGTCGCCGGCCTTGCCCTTACCGTTACAGCCTGCTCCGGTGCTTCTAAAGCATCGACCGAGGGCTACCCGACCAAGTCCATTACGTTCGTTATGCCCTATGCCGCGGGAGGTCCATCCGACACGACGGCGCGTGCCTACGGGGCCTGCCTTGGAAAGCTGATGGGCGGCACTTTCGTGGTGGAGAACCTTGACAGCGGAGCAGGTGCGGTGGCCATGCAAAAGCTGGCCGGCGCCAAGCCCGACGGTTACACCGTAGGCCTCAGCACCAACGGGCCTATGGTCCTGAACCCAATGAGCAACGACCTGGCCTACTCCCAGGACGATTTCCAGGCCCTGGGCACCATGGCAGCGATCCCCACCTTGTTCGCTGTGCCAAAGGACTCTTCGTACAAGACCCTGCAGGAGTTGTTTGACGCCGCCAAGGCGAACCCGGGGAAGATCTCCATCGGTGTCCCCGGGGCAACCAGCTCGCTGGCCACTGAACTCAAGCGCGTGCAGAAGGAGAGCGGCATCGAGTTCGCCCTGGTTCCCACCTCCGGCAGCGCCGAACTCATCACCAACCTGCTGGGCGGCCACATCGACGCCGGATTCGTCAACGACTACGTCGACGTTGAGGCCCAGGTGAAGGACGGCGCCCTCGTCCCGCTCGCTGCTGCCGGTGAAGCGCGCTCGGAGGCCTTCCCCGACGCTCCCACGACCCAGGAGGCCGGCTACGACGTCAAGACGACTTCGGTCTACGGTCTCTTCGCCCCCAAGGGCCTGCCGCAGCAGGTTTCCGACAAGCTCGAAAGCGGCGTCGAAACCTGCAGCAAAGACGCCGAGGTCATCAAGCAGATCGGGGACCGGTTCGTGCCTAACAGCTTCTCAAATGCGGAAGCGACCCAGCAGGTCTTTGCCGACATGCGCACCCGTTACGAACCCCTCCTGGCGAAGTAACAAGACAACGACTCAACCGCCGGCCAACGACGACCGGCACGAAGAAGGGTGAACCCATGGTTTCTTCTCCCGTGGAAGCGGCCGCCGAGATCAGGGAGCCGGAAAGGCCCCACTCCGGCTCCCTGCGCTGGCAGCGCAGAATCGCTCCGCTCGTCCTGCTCGCACTGGGCCTCGGGGCAGCGTCCGGGTCATGGCAGTTGAAGCTGGGCACCCTGCACAATCCGGCACCGGGCCTCTGGCCGTTCGTCATCTCGCTGGCCATCGTCCTCAGCGCCACGGCCCTGATCGTATGGCCGGGACATGAGCCGGTGGAGGCTTGGGGCCGGAAGAGCCTGTCGGTAGTGGCCGGCATCGCCAGCCTTGCCGCGTTCGTGGTGCTCTTCGAACTGATCGGCTTCTTCATCCCGGCCGTGTTGATGCTCCTTCTATGGCTGCGCGTTTTCGGCCGGGAGTCGTGGCGCTGGACGGCGGTTTTCGCTGTGGCCGGCCCGGCAGTGCTTTACGTCATCTTCGACCGGCTCCTCGGCGTACCCTTCCCCGCCGACCTGGCGCTTGACGCCTTCGTCTAGAAACGGAAAATGACATGGATATCCTGAGCAACCTCGGTGAAGGCTTCTCGGTCGCCTTAGACCCGGTGAACCTGCTGTTCGTACTGATTGGCGTGGTGGTGGGGACCGCCATCGGTGTCCTGCCCGGCCTGGGCCCCACCGCGACGATTGCCCTGCTGCTGCCCATCACCTACACGATGGATCCGACCGCTTCGATCATCATGCTGGCGGGCATCTACTACGGGTCGATGTACGGGGGCACCATCACCTCCGTACTGCTGCGCCTGCCGGGCGAGGCAGCCTCGGTGGTGACCACCTTCGATGGCTACCAGATGACCAAACAGGGCCGTGCCGGTGCCGCCCTCGGCATCTCCGCCATAGGTTCTTTCATCGGCGGCACCGTGGCCGTCATCGGCCTGACGTTCCTGGCCCCCGCGCTGGGCAAGATCGCCCTGTCGATGGGTCCGGCCGGCTTTGTTGCCCTCATGGTCATGGGCCTGTTCCTGGTCACGTCCCTGGGCACCGGATCCGCCATCAAGAGCGTGTGCATGGCCGCCGTCGGCCTGCTGCTGTCCACGGTCGGGCAGGATCCCGTCAACGGGTCGGCGCGTTTCACGTTCGGTCAGGCGCCGCTGCTGAGCGGCCTGGACTTCGTGGCCGTGGCGATGGGCCTGTTCGGCGTCGCTGAACTCCTGCGGTCCCTGGAACAGACCGAAAAAGCCCAGATCATCAAGACCAAGATCAAGAACATCTGGCCCACGCGGAAGGACATGAAGGACTCCGCCGGTGCCATCGGCCGCGGCTCGGTTCTCGGTTTCTTCATCGGCATCCTTCCCGGTGGTGGTGGTGTCATTTCATCCTTGGCCTCCTACGCGCTGGAGAAGCGGCGGGCGAAGGATCCCAGCCGGTTCGGCAAGGGCGCCATCGAAGGAGTGGCCGGGCCGGAAACGGCGAACAACGCCTCCTCGACCACCGCGTTCATTCCCCTGCTGGTCCTTGGTATTCCCTCCAACGTGGTGCTGGCAATGATCTTCGGCGCCCTGCTGATGCACGGCATCACGCCGGGACCGCGGCTGATGACCGATCACTCCGGACTCTTCTGGGGCGTCATCGCGTCGATGTACATCGGCAACCTGATGCTGCTCATCCTCAACATTCCGCTCGTGGGCATCTTCATCCAGATGCTGCGCGTGCGCCAAGGCATCCTGGTCGCCTTTTCCCTGCTGATCGTGCTGATCGGCGTCTACTCGATCAACAACACGTCCTTTGACATGTGGGTTGTGCTGGCCTTCGGCGTCCTGGGCTGGATCATGTCCAAGACAGGCTTCGACGCCGGCCCGCTGGTGCTGGCCTTCGTCCTGGGCCCGATCCTGGAGAAATCCTTCCGCCAGTCCATGCTGATTTCCGGCGGCAGCCTGGACATCTTCGTGACCGATCCGGCCGCGGCGATCATCTTCAGCCTGATCCTCGCCGGCATCGTCATCAAAGCCATCAGCGGGTTCCGGCACCGCTTTGCCGGAGCCAAGGCTTCCCCCCAAGCGCCGGTGGCGGAGGAGGAAGATCCGCGGGCCACGTCCGACGGCGGTGGGCCGGCAGCGTTCCCTGCCGCGCCACCGGGAACGGGTGAGGGGGCGCCGGCAGCCCAGCATGCCGACAAGCAACACAGCCCCACCGCACCCTGATCGCCACGGGAATGCCTCCTCGCGGGAAAGGCAGAGCATCCAAGCCCAGGGCAGTCAGCAGGCTCCTTGTGCCGGTGCTCTGCCTGTGCGGAACAACCGTGACCCTCCAGCAGGCCACGGTTGTTCCCCTGCTTCCCGAGCTGCCGCGCCTGCTCGGAATCTCCGTCGAGGACGCCTCGTGGGTCCTCACGGCCACCCTGCTGGCCAGCGCGGTGGCCACCCCGGTACTGAGCCGTTTGGCAGACATGGTGGGCAAGCGCCGGATCATGCTCGCCTGCCTGATCATGATGACCGCCGGCTCGGCATTGGCGGCTCTGGATCTGGGTTTTCCGGCCATGATCGCAGGCCGGGCGCTCCAGGGATCCGCAGCAGCGCTTGTGCCCGTGGGCATCAGCATCCTTCGGGAGGAGCTGCCCGGCACAAGACTCGCTCCGGCCGTCGCGATGATCAGCGCCACCCTGGGTTTCGGGAGCGCTCTGGGCCTTCCGCTGGCCGGTGTGCTGTATGAGTTCCTCGGCTGGCAGTCCATCTTCTGGAGTGCCGCCGCAGCTGGCATCGTCCTGATCGCGTTGACGCCGTTGGTGATGCCGAAATCCGGCGTGCGCACCCCGGGCAGGTTCGACTACGGAGGCGCCATCCTGCTCTCGATCGCCCTGACCGCGGCGCTCCTTGCCTTGACTAAGGGCGGCACCTGGGGCTGGACCAGTGCACCAACGCTGGTAGCTGCCGCAACCGCCGTCGTCGGCTTGGCAGTATGGGTCCCGGTCGAACTGAAAATCAGCCAGCCGATGCTCGACCTGCGAACCTCCGCCCGGAGGCCTGTGCTCCTGACCAACATGGTGGCGGTGCTCGTGGGTTACTCGATGTACTCCAACCTGCTCTCCACCACTCAGCAGCTGCAAATGCCCGAGGCGGCCGGGTACGGGTTCGGCCTGAGCGTGATGGCCGCCGGCCTCTGCATGGTTCCCACCGGGCTGGCCATGATGATCATCAGTCCGGTGTCCGCTCTGGGCACCCGCCGCTACGGCGCCAAGACGGCCCTGATCATCGGCGCCCTAGTCTCTGCCGCCGGATACACCGGCCGTCTCTTCCTGACCGAGGAGCTCTGGATGGTGATGGTGGGGGCCGCTGTCATCGGCACCGGCAACGCGATCGCCTATGCCGCGATGCCGACCCTGATCATGGGATCCGTCCCCATGACCGTTACCGCCGCTGCGAACGGGCTCAATGCCGTGCTGCGCATCATCGGAACGACAGTCGGCAGCGCCGCGGTAGCCGTGCTTCTGGCCTCCACCACACTGACCCTTGACGGAACAGAGCACCCATCCTTCCGAGCGTTCGAACACGTCTTCTGGATTGCCGCGGCAGCAGCCCTTACTGCTGCGGTACTGGCAAGCTTCCTGCCCCGGCAACGCCCCACATCAACCGGGAACTTCGGCCGGATCGACCGCAGCAGGAAAACAGCGCCGGCAATGTGATGGCAGTGGCAGTGGCAGGTCCAGGGCGGCGCATGCCCCGCAATGTCGTCCTGCCCACCGCGTTAACTGCGACACCGCCCATATCAGTGCAGGAATGTCGCGTATACCGAATCAAGGCTCAGCGCAGGTATACCCGTTCCGGATCCAGCACGTCCCGCAGCAGGGCCAGCTCCCAGCCGGTCGGCGGGACGGTGGTGACCAGGTTCTCCGAGACTTGCAGGTCCCACTCCGTGGCTGCCCTGACGTCGTCCACCTCGACACCCGGATGTACAGCGGAAAGGACAAGCTCTTCGTCGATGCCCCGGCGCGTCATGATGCCCAGATCCGTAATGACGGTGGTTACGCCCAAGCCCGCGGGCATCACACCACCGCGTCCCGCCGCAGCCCGGCGAGGTCCGGGCGTGGTGCAGAAGTCGAGGTCCTCCACAAGGGATCGGGGATTGTGCCGGCGCATCACCACGAAGACCTCGCCGGCGCCGGCCATCGCTTCGATGGCGCCCCCGGAGCCGGGTAGTTTCGTAACCGGCGCGTCCCAGTCCTTACCGATCAGGCTTGAGTTCAGGCTGCCGAATTTGTCCACCTGGGCGGCACCAAGGAATCCGACGTCCACGCGCTGTCCCTGCAGCACGAAGTTGAACAGCTGCGCCATAGGCAGGACCCCGGCCGCACCGGTGACGAGGACCGAATCCGAAATACTCCGCGGCAGATCTGCCGGCTGCGCGCCGGTAACGCCTGACTCATAGATTATTTCGACGCCGGGAGAAACGGTCCGCTGCGCCAAGGACACTGCCAGGGTGGGAAGTCCGTGTCCGGCGAACACCACATGCTTTCCTTCCAGGGCACGGGCGGACAGGGTAGTGAGCAGCTCGCTGCTGGTCGCCTCCAGCGGCAAGGGTTCCGTCCGGCGGCCGGGGAAGCGGGCCGGTGGTTGTTCCCGCGGATCCGGTAATTTCGTGACGTTCATTTACGGCCTCCGTAGTTGACCGGAACGGAAAGTGCCGCTTCGACCTCCAAGCGATCCCAATAATCCGGTCCGAGCCGGGCAATGTACTCCCCGTGGTCCCGGGTGCCGTGGATGTTTTCCTGCAGCCAGTCGCGTAACCGCTGCGGATCGCGGGCGAGCTCGGACCAGCGGCGGCTGAACCCGTCGTCGCGGTCATAGTAGCCCTGGACCGAATGAGGATGCGCGCCACGGGGACAGTGGACCACTGCGTCGACTGCGTGGGATGGAACGATGGTGCGGTTCGGATCCGAGCGGATGACGGCGTCGTCGACTATTTCCTCAACGGTAACGATGACCTTCCTGGCGGCGAACGCAGCTTCGGCCTGCACCCCGAGAATGCCCCAGGCCTGGATGTTGCCCGCCGTGTCGGCCCGCTGCGCGTGAATGATCGTCACGTCGGGATTAAGTGCCGGGACCACGTGGATCTCCTCCCCGCCGTATGGATCCGTGACGGATCGGATCCGCCCGTTCAGCGCCACCAGATCGCTCCCCCGGTAGGAGTTGATCGGATAAAAGGGAAGCTTCGAGGCGCCCGCAAGGTACCGGCAAACCATGCCCCCATGGCTGTATTCCTCAAGGTCCAGCGGAGCCGGGTCCGAGTTCTCCACCCGCCGCCGCAGTTCGTGGAGTGAACCCGCCGAACTGTTGCCTACAAAGGAGCTGATGACCCCCCTCAGGCAGTCGGCCGCCAGGAGTTGATCGATCAGCACGTCCCCGGTCATCCTGGCCAGCGTCAGGTCACGGAACCCCTGCCGGATTATTTCGTGGGCCGCCGCCACCGGAACCAGGTGCCCGAATCCCTCGATTGCCACGGTCTGGCCGTCCCGGACGTGTTCCGCCACGGCCTCGCTAAGGGTTGCACTCTTGTCCACCGCCATGCTGTCCCCCCTCAGCCGACCATCAAGGAAACTGTTTCGGCCACACAGGCTGGTCTGATCCCGTGCTCAAGCTCAATCTCGTGACGGATCACCACCTGGCTTCCTTGGGCGCCTGGCGTCACGGAGACGAGTGTGAGGCGGCTGCGGACCCGGGAACCCACCGGGACAGGGCTGGGGAAACGGACCTTGTTCAGCCCGTAGTTGACGATCATCTTCAGTCCGTTTACCTGGTAAACCTCTTTTGCAAAGAACGGGATCATCGACAGGGTCAGATAGCCATGGGCGACAGGACGCCTAAACGGCCCGGTTGCCGCTCTCTCCGGATCGACGTGGATCCACTGATGGTCACCGGTCACATCGGCAAAACCTTGAATCCGGTCCTGCTGGACACTGTGCCACCCGCTCACACCCAGTTCTGCGCCGATGAGCGGCTCGAGGTCAGATAGGCCATGTAGTTCCCTCACCATGAAAATCTCCCATTTGATTTGTTGCGGATTTGTTGGCCTGAACGTGACCGAAAGCTACTGCGGCCCAGTCGCCGGTTCACCGGCCAAGGATCGGTTCATAAAGCGCCTTGATCTGCGCAAAGTTGGCGCCCAGCTCGTCGGCACCAATAAATTTCTTCGGCACAAAGTTCTTTCCGATCTGCGCAACGACCTTCGGATCACCGAGGCACGTTTCGAGTTCGCGTTCCAGTGTGGAAACGACGGCGTCCGGGAGGCCCTTGGGACCGAACAAGCCGTAAATCGACGTTGCATTCACCAGGTCCGGGAACCCCAGTTCGGCCAACGTCGGTATGTCGGGGAGCCAGCCAAGCCGTTCAGGGGTGGTGGCGGCAAACGGAAGGAAGGACCCGTCGGCGATCCGTGCCTGGACGTCCGGATGGTCATTGATGAAAAGCGCATCCACATGCCCGCCCAACAGATTGGTGGTCATTTCCGCGTTGCCCGAGGCTGGTACGGCGGTGACCTCAACGCCGTAGTCATTTTTCAGCCGCTGCAGTTCGATGGCTGCTGGACTCGTAGCGCCCGGAACCCCCATCGTGATTGCTCCGGGATCCGCCCTGGCCGCTTCGAAGAGCTCTGCTGCGTCCTTATACGGGGAGTCCGTTCCGACGACGATCAGGGTCGGATTATCGGCCATCACACCGATGGGTTCAACGTCCGCAAGACTGTAGCTCAGCGAGTTGACCAGAGGGGCCATGACGAGCGTGCCGGTAGTACCGAGCGCCAGGGTCTGGCCGTCGGGTTTAGCGCTCGCCAGCTCCTGCATCGCCACGGCGCCGCTGCCGCCGGGCTTGTTTTCGACGACGAAGGCCTCCCCGAGGCTGTCCCCCAAACAGGCTGCAACCGAACGGGCGGTAAGATCCGAAGGTCCGCCGGCGGCATAGGGCATGAGGATGGTGACCGGCTTCGCAGGGTAGTCGGATCCGGCGTTCCGGGCGGTGCCGGAACCGTTCGCCCCGCATGATGCCAAGGCCAGGGATGCCAAGGCAAGCCCGGCGGTTATTTGGAGGCGTAATGCGTTCTTCAAGGTGCTCCCTTGTCTTTCTGTCGAATTGAATTTGATAGCGCGGCGGGAGCGTGGACGAGCGTATTGCTCTCTTCCGGGCCTGCAGCGGCTGCGCGGCGCGTGCCCTGCCGCCGCCGGCTGCGGGTGATGAATCCGTACAAAATGAACAGCCCGATCAGGATAAAGATCGCCGCGGACACCGGATCCGAGGCGAAAATGCCGAAGCTGCCTTCGGAGATCAGCATCGTCTGGCGGAAGGATTTCTCCAGGATCGGACCCAGGATGAACGCCAGCACCAGCGGGCCGGGGTCAAAGTGTGCCTTGATCATGACCCAGCCAAGAACCCCGAACACCAACACCACCCACATGTCGAACGGGTTGTTGTTGATGGAGAAGACGCCGACCATGACCACCAGCAGCGCGAAGGTCGAAAGGATCCCCGCCCGTACACGGAGCATCTGGATAAAGACTCCGACCAGGGGAATGTTGAGGATGATCAGCATCAGATTGCCGATGTACATTGACGCCACGACACCCCAGAAGACATTTGGATGGTCATTGATCAGCTGCGGCCCCGGGGTGATGCCGTGCAGCAGGAGCGCTCCGTAGATCAAGGCCAGCACCACGTTGGACGGGATGCCTAAAACGAGCAGCGGAATGAATGCCGAGGTCGACGATGCGTTATTCGCTGTCTCGGGACCGGCGACACCCTCGATGGCCCCCTTGCCGAACCTGCTGGGATCCTTGGCGCGGCGTTTCTCCATGGCATAGGACGCGAGCGATGAGATGACGCCGCCGCCGCCGGGCAGGACGCCGATGAAGAAGCCCAGCACGGAACCACGGGCTATGGCGCCGGAGGAATCCTTGAAGTCTTTGCGGGAGGGCCAGATATTTTTGATTTTGGTGGTGACGGCCTGGCCCTTTTCGCTCCGCTCGAGGCTGTGGAGCAGTTCTCCTACGCCGAAAAGTCCCATGGCGATAGCGACGAAATCCAACCCGCCCAGCAGCGACGTCTGGCCGAATGTGAAGCGTGCGGTTCCGGTAACGGGGTCCTGGCCCACGGTCGAGAGCAGGAGGCCGACTCCTGCCATGAACAGGCTCTTGACCGTTGAACCGGTGCCGAGGGAGGTCACCAGGAAGAGTCCCAGAATCATGATGGCGACGTAGCCGGCCGGGCCGACCGCGACGGCTACCTTGGAAAGCAGCGGGGCCAGGAAGGTCAGGCCGACAATGGCTACCGTACCGCCGATGAAGGATCCGATCGCGGAAATGCCCAGCGCTGTCCCGGCCCTGCCCTGCTTGGTCATTTGATAACCGTCAAAGGTGGTAACCACCGAGGCGGCCTCGCCGGGAAGACGCAGCAGTACCGAGGTAATCGTGCCGCCGTACATGGAGCCGTAGTAGATACCGGCCAGCATGATCACCGCCCCGACCGGATCCATCGTGTAGGTGATCGGCAGCAGGAGCGCGATGGTGGCGGTCGGACCCAGCCCCGGCAAAACGCCGATGGCGGTTCCGATGACCACGCCGATGAAGACGAACAGCAGGTTCATCGGGTCGAAGGCTACAGAGAAGCCCTGGCCCAGGTTGTTCAGGGCGTCCATATCAGAATCCGATCGTCCGGGGCAGGGTGGTGACTACGATGTCGTCCGGAAACGGAACACCGAGCAGGCCCGCAAAGATAACGTGCAGCACGACGGCGCCTCCGACGGCAAGTGGTATGGTCCAGCGCCACGGCTCACGGCCGAAGGCCCGCAGCCAGAGCATTAGCATCAAAAATGCCGGAATCAGGAAGCCGATGGACTCAAAAAGCACTACAAACACGCACAGGCTGCCCACACCGCCTGCAATACCCGCCGTCCGTCGGGTCCAGGTTTCGGGAACCGCCGAGTCCGGAACGAGTGTGAGGATGGCCGCGGTGATAGTCACCGCTATCGAAACGATAAACGGCCACAGGCCGGGGCCGGGGCTGTTCAGTTCTCCCAGCGAGAGCCGCCACGAACCGATCACGGCCGAGACGCCGGCCGCGACCAGGACAAGCGGAACAAGGCGGCGCTGCTGATGCCCTGGCCGGTCATTCTTTCCTGCCGGCGGGCGGTCATACTCCAGTTCCGCAGGTCCAAGAGCGAGCTTCGTCATATCCATGCCCATTGCTGATTTGCTACTGCCCTAGGATCGGTTTGTAGAGGTCCTGCATTGCGGTGAACGCAGTCTGCAGCTCCTCCGACCCGTCGAACTCGTCGGGTACAAACCGGTCGCCGATCTGCTCGACAATGGCCGGATCAGCGGCGCACGTTTCAAGCTCCGCCTCGAGCTTGGAGAGAACGGCCGCCGGCATGCCCTTGGGACCGATGACGCCGAACACCGAAACGGCGTTGACCAGTTCCTTGAATCCAACTTCGGCCAGCGTCGGAACCTGGGGGTACCAGGCGGCGCGTTCCGGGCTGCTGATTGCAAGCGGCTTAAAGGAACCGTCCTCGATCCGCGCCGCAACGTCGGAATGGTCCGTAATGAACAGTGCGTCGACATGGCCGCCGAGCAGGTTCGTGGTCATTTCCGCGTTGCCGGCGGTCGGAACTGCCGTGACCTCGATGCCGTATTCGTCCTTCAGCCGCTTCAGCTCGATCGCCGCGGAGGTTGTCGCCCCGGGAACCGCGACGCTGAACTTTCCGGGAGTGGCCTTGGCCGCCGCGAAAAATTCCTGCGCATTGGCATACGGCGAATCAGCACCGACCACGAGCACCGTGGGCATCTCGGCCATGACTCCGACCGAGGTGAAGTCAGCAAGGCTGTAGCCCAACTCATTGACGATCGGGTTCATAACCAGCGGGCCGTTGGTGCCGAGCCCGAGCGTGTGGCCGTCCGGCTTGGCGCTGGCCAACTCCTGCATGGCTACCGCGCCGCTGCCGCCAGGCTTGTTCTCAACCAGGACAGGCTGGCCGAGGCTGCCTTCGAGGCAGGACGCGTAAGCCAGGGCCGTCAACGACGAGGGGCCGCCGGCGGCGAAGGGGACCAGGAAGCGTACGGGCTTTTTTGGGTAGTCCGTTCCGCCCTCCTTGGCACTGGCTGCCCCGCCGCCTCCGCAGCCCACAAGAGCCAGGCAGAGCCCCACGAGGCCCACAGAGACCTTCAAATGCATTTCGCTTCGCTTTTTCAACACGGACCTCATCGTCGTTTGGGTTGGTGGTGGTTTTGCACGTTGTTTTGGTTGCTGCTGTGTTAGCTAGATCACTCTCGCAGAGTGTCCCATTCGAATCCAATACCAAATGGGACGCCGATTGATGTGTTGTGAGCATCAATCGCCAGGCGGATTGTCGCGGCGACAACCGGCGCTGCAAAGTCACCCGTCGTCGGCTTTATTCCGCGATTTCAGCGAAAAATCCGCGTCAAACTCTTTCGAGCAACATCGCGGTACCTTGCCCGAGCCCCACGCACATGGTTGCCAGGCCCCTGGCCGCGCCTTCGCGCTCCATCCTGCCCAGCAGAGTAACGGCGATTCGTGCACCGGAGGAACCAAGGGGGTGGCCGAGCGCGATTGCGCCGCCGTCCCGGTTCACGATCTCCTCGTTCATTCCCAGCCTGCGCATGCAGGCCAATGCCTGCACCGCGAAGGCCTCATTGAGCTCGATCGCACCCACGTCATCGAGTGACCAGCCGGCCCGCCCGAGCACCTTGAGCGTGGCCGGCACCGGGCCGATGCCCATGATCTCCGGCGGCACACCCGCGGAGGCGCCATCGACGATTCGTGCCCGCGCGTGAAGGTTCAGCCGCTCGACGGCACGTCCGCTGGCAACGACGACGGCGGAGGCACCATCGTTGAGCGAACTGGAGTTTCCGGCGGTCACGACGCCGCCGGGGCGCACCACCGAGCGCAGACCCGCCAGCGCTTCGAGGGTCGTTTCCCGTCGGGGGCCCTCGTCCTCCTTGACGGCTCCCCTCTTGGTCTCCACCGGAACGATCTCCGCCAGGAAGCGGCCTTCGTCCACAGCAGCCAGGGCCCGTTGATGCGAACGGAACGCGAAAGCATCTGCATCCTCCCGGGAGATACCATCCACACGCGCCAGCTCCTCTGCCGTTTCGGGCATTGAAAAGGTGGATTTGGGGCGTTCATGGAACTTCGGATTTAAGAAGCGTGAACCGATGGAGGTATCGGCTATTTCGCCCGGGCGTCCGAATGCCTTTTCGGGCTTCGCCAGCACCCAGGGGGCCCGGGACATGGATTCCACTCCGCCGGCCACCACAATATCCGCCGCACCTGACTTGATCATCTGCGATGCGATGATGATGGCGCTGAGTCCGGAGGCGCAGAGCCGGTTCACGGTCATCCCCGGGACACTGTCAGGGAACCCTGCGAGCAGGGATGCCATCCGCGCCACATTGCGGTTGTCCTCTCCCGCCTGGTTGGTGTTGCCCAGGATGACCTCATCGACGTCGGCAGCCTCGATTCCTGCCCGCCGGACAGCTTCGCCGAGAACGAGCGCCGCCAGGTCATCCGGCCGGACACCGGACAGTGAGCCACCGTAGCGCCCGACCGGGGTGCGCACCCCGCCCACCAGGAATGCTTCAGCCATCAACGTGCTCCTCCATTGATATAGAGCGTCTGCCCGGAGACATATGAGGAATCATCGCTGGCGAAGAACGCAATGGCGGCGGCCACTTCCTCCGGCTCCCCGACCCGACCCAACGGAGTGCGTTCGGCCACGGATTTCTGGTGCTCCTCCGGCGTGCTGCCGACCCGTCCAGCAGTCGCGGCAGTCATGGCCGTGGCGATGTAACCAGGTGCCACGGCGTTGACGTTGATATTGAACGGACCCAGTTCCAGTGCCAGCGTGGCGGTGAGTCCCTGGATCCCCGCTTTGGCGGCAGCATAGTTAGCCTGCCCGCGGTTGCCGAGCGCGGAGCGGCTGCTCAGGCTGACAATCTTTCCGTACCGGGCCGGCACCATGAACTTCTGCGCGGCCTTGGCGCAGAGGTAGGCGCTGGTCAGGTTCGTGGCCAGGACGGAATCCCAGTCCGGACGGTCCATTTTGAACAACATGTTGTCCCGGGTGATGCCTGCGTTGTTGACCAGGATGTCGACGCATCCGTGATCGGTGAAGATCCGCTCAAAGACCTCGGCAACCTGTTCCTCGCTGGTGACATCGCAGACGGCGCTGACTGCCGAACCTCCGGCCGCCACGACGGCGGCGTTAGAGCTGATCCCGGCGGCCGTGGCCGCTGCCCTCTCGGCATTCAAGTCCAGGATGGCAACTGTTGCGCCCTCCGCGGCCAGCCGGAGGGCCGTGGCAGCGCCGATGCCCTGCGCGCCGCCGGTGACGATGGCAGTCTTGTTTTTCAGCCTGTTCATTGGCTCTCCCTCTTGGTTTGCTTTACGTTTCGATTGGCTTGGTCTTTGCAACAGGGGTGCGGCGTCATCCGGAGAATGCGGAGATCCCGGTGATGTCGCGGCCGATCAGCAGCGACTGGATGGAGTCCGTTCCCTCGTAGGTGTGGACGACTTCCATATCGGTCATATGGCGCGCCACATGGTTCTCCAGCAGCAGCCCGTTGCCGCCCAGGATGTCGCGGGCTTCCTGGCAGATCCAGCGCGCCTTCTGAGCGGTGTGCATCTTGGCCAGGGACGCCATCGGGCCGGTCATCTTCCCCTGGTCGGCGAGCGCGGCCAGCCGAAAGCAGATCAGCTGCATGGCGGTCAACTCGGCCAGCATGTTGGCGAGCTTGTTCTGCACCAGCTGATAACTGGCAATAGGCTTGCCGAACTGCACGCGTTCCTTCGCGTATTTCACTGCGGCCTCGTAAGCGGCGATCCCGTGGCCCACTGATTCCCAGGAAGCACCGCCGCGGGTCGCGGTGAGCACTCGGGTGACATCGCGGAAGGAGTTCGCCTCGACGAGCTTGTTCTCCGCCGGAATCCGCAGGTTTTCGATAGTGATATCGGGCTGCAGGATCGCCCTTTTGCCGATCTTGCCGGTGATCACCTCGGCCTGGTAGCCCGCCGGGTAGGTACCGTCGCTGTTTTTTTCCAGAATGAACGCCTTGACCTTGCCGTCCGCCTCATCCCGGGCCCAGAGCACGACGACGTCGGCGAAGCTCGCGTTGCCGATCCAGCGTTTGCGCCCATTCAGGATGTAGTGGTCACCGTCCCGGCGCGCGCTCGTTTCCAGCCTCACGGAGTCCGAGCCGTGGTCCGGCTCGGTGAGTCCAAAGGCCCCGATCTTTTCCAGCCTTGCCATCCCGGGAAGCCACCGCTGCTTCTGCTCGTCGCTGCCGAGCGTATTGATGGTGCCCATCGCCAGGCCGGACTGGACCCCGATGAAGGTGTTGATGGAGCCGTCGCCCCGGGCCATCTCCATGGCCACCATTCCGGCAGCGAGGCGGCTCATGCCGGGGCAGCCGTAGCCTTCGATGGTGGTGCCGACGATGCCGAGTGCCGCGATCTTGGGGACGAGGACGAACGGAAACTCCGCCCGGTCCCAATAGTCATTGATGACCGGCAGAAGGTCGGTTTCGACAAAATTACGGACCTTCTTCCGGATGATCCGTTCGTCTTCGGAGAGGAAGTCATCGACCATGAAGTAGTCGCTGTTGATCTCTTCTGTAACCACAGTTTTTCCTTTGTTTCTGGACAGCCGGGCTCGCCGGTAGTGTTCGTCCGGTTGTTGTTTGGGTGGCGCTCAGACCGGCACTTCGGTGCGTAGATAGCGCTCCAGGTAGTCTCTTTCCCCGGCGTTCAGCGCGCGGGCCCTCCCGGTCGCGTCGTCGAGCGAAACCATGACCGTTGAGGCGTCCAGGACCAGATTCCCTTCCTGGTATCCGGCGTAGCCCATGGTGTAGGACCTGGCCCCGATGCGGACCACCCAGATGTGCACGTCGACATCCTGGCCAAACTCGATGGGCCGGCGGTAGTGCAGCGTCAGGGACGCCACCAGCGTGGCTGTCTCCGCGGCAGCGGCCGCGGAGGCCGCGTGGCGCCGCCACTGAATCCGGGCCTCTTCCAGCAGCGTTGCCACGCGCGCATTGTTCACATGGCCGTTGATGTCCTGATCGGACCAGCGGACTAACACCTGTGCGCGGAATTCCTCAGCCAACGAGCCGCACCTCCTTGGCGGCCAGCCAGGTGCGGACCAAGTCGGAGCTGGCATTGAGTTCCGGCGGAGCCAGTTCATAACTGACCGGGGTTTGGGAGAAGGCAACCGGGTGGCGCACGGAGGGAATCCGGCGTTCGCCGTTTCCAGCCATGACGACCGGTTCCAGCCCCAGCTTCCGGGCAAGTTCAATGCCACCCCTGACGTCCTGGATGGGAGCGCATGGCAGGCCTAATGCGGAGAGGTGTTCAAACCACTCCGCCGCGGAACGCGCGGCCAGGCGGTCTTGGAGAATGGGCCGCAACTGCTCACGGTTGGCGTTGCGCTCCTGCGGGTTGCCGAAGCGCGGATCGGCGGCAATTTCGGGAATGCCCAGAGCATCGCAGAGTTTGGTGAACTGGCCGTTGTTTCCGGCCACCACGATCAGCATTCCGTCGCCCGTAGGCATCGGCTCATAGGGGTACAGGCTTGGATGCTCGTTGCCCATGCGGGTGGGTACCACCCCGCCGGTGACGTACGCCGCGGACTGATTAACCATTCCTGACAGGGCCGACGAGAGCAGGTTCAGCTCAACACGCTGCCCTTGGCCGGTATTGTCCTTGTGGTGGAGTGCCCCCACAATGCCGATGCTGGCATGCAGGCCGGTGATCACGTCGAATATGGCCAGTCCGGCGCGGTATGGCTCGGTGTCCTGCCCGCCGGTGAGGTTCATCATTCCGGACACCGCCTGGACCAACAGATCATAGCCCGGCAAGCCTGCGCCACCGGCGGTGCCGAAGCCGGTAATGGACGCGTAGATGACATCCGGGTTCACCGCGGAAACGCAGTCGTAGTCCAGCTTGAACTGATCCAGTCCACCAGGCTTGAAGTTCTCCACGAGGACATCTGCCTTGGCGGCCAGTTCATGGGCGACTTCAAGGTCTGACTCGTCCTTGAGGTCCAGCACAATCGAATGCTTGTTGCGGTTGACCGACAGATAGAACGTGGCTTCGTCTTCACGGACGGGCGGCTTCCAGCCGCGGGTGTCATCGCCGTGCGGGCTTTCGACTTTAATCACCGTAGCCCCCATGTCCGCCAGCAACATGGTGCAGTAGGGCCCGGCCAGGACGCGGGTGAAGTCCGCAACCACCAGGCCGCTCAGCGGCCCGCTGCCGGAGCGGCCGAAAGCCTGGTTCAGCCTTGATGCAGCGTCAGTTCGATTCATGTCATGCCTTCCGGTTTGTGCTCCACATCACCCACTGTCCCAAACCCATTACGTCGCGTCCAATACGTATTCCGGCCCTGTTTGATGCCCAAAGCGCAATAAACATCCTTGTCGAGCCATCCTTTCGCAGGCCCGGCGAAGAACA
The DNA here is from genome assembly GCF_023913835.1 of Pseudarthrobacter raffinosi. Classification (NCBI taxonomy): domain Bacteria; kingdom Bacillati; phylum Actinomycetota; class Actinomycetes; order Micrococcales; family Micrococcaceae; genus Pseudarthrobacter; species Pseudarthrobacter raffinosi. The sequence goes on from NZ_JAMXBG010000022.1 coordinate 43,464, forward strand.
TTGATGCTGAAACGCTCTTAGCGTTTGACGCTTCTATCTGTCTGACGCATAATTTGCCCCTATGGAGATTCAACAGATCCGCGCGTTCCTGGCCGTTGCCCAGGAACTGCATTTCGGGCGGGCCGCCCAGCAGATGCATATGGCCCAGCCTCCGGTCAGCCGTGCCGTTCAGAATCTGGAACGGGAGCTCGGCGCCGCCCTCTTTGAGCGCAGCACACGCTCTGTGCGGCTCACCCCGGCAGGCGAGGCCCTGATCCAGCCGGCGACGGATATTCTCGATGCCTGCCGGCGAGCCAGGACCATGGTGACCAATGCCGGCAAGGGCGAGACCGGACGCGTGAGGGTCGCTTTCGCCGGAGCGTCGTCGCACGTCATGGTCGGCAAGCTGGCCAAGCTTGTCCGCAAGACACACCCGGGCATCGACTTCGAGCTGTACAGCTCGAATTTCGCCATCCCGGCCCTGGACAAAGTCGCCAACGGTGCCATGGAAATCGGTCTGGGACGGTGGAATTTCATACCGGCCGCCCTCAGCTCGCGGGTCATTGCCAATGAAAAACTCGTCATAGCCGTGCACGCCGGCCACCCGCTGGCGGGGCGAGCGTCCGTGCGGATGGCTGACTTGGATGGTGAGCCATTCGTGACCCTGCCCGCGGACCCCGGCGCCGTCCTGCGCGACCACCTCCTCAAGCTCGCCAGCGATGCCGGATTCCTGCCATCGATTGTGCAGGTAGCCCCGGATTCACTGACGCTGGTCTCACTGGTGGCTGCGGAAATCGGGGTGGCGATGACCGTATCTTCCGTTGCGGAGAATATTCACTATCCGGGCGTGTTGTTCCTGCCCCTGGAGGACCCCGTGGACCCCGTCTTGCTGCGGATAATTTGGCGCAAGGACAACACCAGCCCCGCCCTCCGTGAGGTCCTGAGGCTCTCTGAAATAGCGCTGCCAACGCCCGAACTCGCATGAGAAACTAATGCGCCAGACGGATCAATAGCGCCGTCATTTGGTATTGGCTCCGAGCATAAATTGCTGTCAGAGTGAACGGGGCGAACGCAAACCGACGCCCTTCAGGCCGTCACTGTCGGAGGATCAAAGATGAGCGTCACACCAGAAACCCTGTCCGAACCGGAACTGCGGACTATTTCCACCGCTGCCGGCCCCGCCGACGAGATCCGCTCGGACGTGCTGGACCTGCGGGGGCTGCTCAGCAGTGACGAGCTGCAGCTACGGGACACAGTCCGCCGGTTCGTGCGCGAACGCATCAAGCCGAACATCAAGGACTGGTACGAAGCTGCGCACTTCCCTGTGGAAATTTCGCGAGAGATGGGTGCCCTCGGGCTCTTGGGAATGCATCTGAAGGGTTACGGCTGCCCGGGCCGGTCCGCAGTCGAATACGGTTTAGCGGCGATGGAACTGGAAGCCGGAGACTCCGGGCTGCGGACGTTCGTCTCGGTCCAGGGCTCCTTGGCGATGAGCGCTATCCACAAATGGGGTTCGGAGGATCAGAAGAACCAGTATTTGCCCGGCATGGCGAAGGGTGAAATTATCGGCTGCTTTGGCCTCACCGAGCCCACGGCAGGCTCGGATCCTTCCAGCATGCAGACCTTTGCCCGCCGCGACGGCAACCAGTGGGTTATTAGCGGCGCGAAACGGTGGATCGGTTTGGCCTCCGTCGCGCAGATCGCAGTCATCTGGGCCGCCACGGAGGACGGCGTCCGCGGATTCCTGGTTCCCACCGACGCTCCCGGTTTCACCGCCACACCGATAGAGCCAAAGCTCTCCATGCGCGCATCGATCCAGTGCGACATCACCCTCGAGAACGTCACAGTGGATGACACCGCCAGATTGCCAGGCGCCGAGGGCCTCCGCGGCCCGTTCTCCTGCCTGAATGAAGCCCGCTACGGCATCATCTGGGGTGCCATGGGTGCTGCCCGGGACAGCTACGAGCAGGCCCTGGACTACTCACTGGAGCGGATGCAGTTCGACAAACCGCTGGCCGCCTACCAGATCACGCAGCAAAAGTTGGTGAACATGCTGCTGGAAATCCAGAAGGGCACGCTGCTGGCGATCCACACCGGCCGGCTCAAGGATGCTGGCACCCTTGCGCCCGTACAGATCTCCGTCGGCAAACTCAACAACGTCCGGGAAGCCATCAAGATTTGCCGCGACGCCCGCGCCATCCTCGGCGGCAACGGCATCACACTGGACCATTCGCCCCTGCGCCACGCCAACAACCTGGAGTCTGTCCGGACCTACGAAGGCACCGACGAGGTCCACACCCTCATCCTGGGTAACCACATCACCGGCATTCCCGCTTTCCGCTGAGCAGAGGATTGCGCGGCCGCCGCGGAGTCGTTGGCCGGCCTCGGCGGTACATGACTGTCACCTCATCAGACAGGACCCGGCCTGAGGCCGGTCCGCCGTCCCCCAACCGAAACATCGTTGTCCGGGACGGTTTTCCGGGCAGTAATTCTCAGCGCCGGAACGTCATGGAAATTCCCTTTGCGCACTAGGAGAAGAGAAATTATGCAGATCAACAAGATTTTGGTGGTCGGAGCCGGAGCCATGGGCTCACAGATCGGCATGGTGTGCGCCCTGGCCGGATACCAGGTCACCATTCAGGATGTCGCGGCAGACATGCTGGCCGCCGCCCGGAGCCAGCTCACCGACCGGATGGACAGCAGCGTGGTCAAGGGGCGCAGGAGCCGACAGGACGCCGAGGCCGCCCTGGCGCGGCTCACCTTCACCACGTCCCTGGAGGCCGGCGCGGCGGACGTCGACTTCGTGATCGAGGCCGCCACCGAGAAACTCGAAGTGAAGCGCAGCATCTTCGCGGCGTTGGGACGGGCAGCCCCGGCACACGCCATTCTGGCCACGAATTCCTCCACGCTGGGCTCCTCAAAAGTGGCCGAGGAGACAGGGCGGCCGGAACAGGTCTGCAATATGCATTTCTTCAACCCCGCCCTGGTCATGAAATGTGTTGAGGTGGTCCGCCACGGCAAAACATCTCCGGACACGGTGGACACCACCATGAAGCTGGCGCGTTCATTGGGCAAGTCGCCCGTGCTTATCGACCGCGAGATCCCGGGTTTTGTGGCCAACAGGCTCATGGGCGCCATCCGGGACGAGGCACTCCGGCTTTACGCGGACGGCATCGCCAGTGTCAGCGACATCGACACTGCGGCCAAGACGGCGCTGGGCCACCCCATGGGGCCGTTTGAGCTGATGGACCTGGTGGGCCTGGACGTGAGCTACCTGATCCGGCAAGCGACCTTCGAGGAAACGCAGGACCCGGCAGACCTGCCTCACCCGGCCCTGAAGGAGCTTTACGAACAAGGGAATTACGGCCGGAAAACCGCGCATGGCTGGTACCGATATGACCAGTCCGGAACCCGCATCCAGTAATGCGCCGGCGAAACCCGGCAGGACCACCCCACAAACCCACGCAAGACCGGTCCTCAGCGTCATCATCATGGCCTCACCCATGATCAAGGCCGGGGCCGCTGACACTGACGTGGCTGGCGGCGTCGAGTCCACGAGCCGTGCACGGCGCAATTGTCCTCGCGATCTTCGGACCCAAGACAAGGCCGAAACCCTTGGCAGTCTCCCCTCTGCAGATGCTGTTGCCCTTCTCCCGCACCGTAGGTACTCAGGGCAGCACCACAAAAACCCGCCCAACTTCTCCTCCACAGGCAGGGATCGTTCCCAGCCTCCGGACGTAAACTGACCTTCGCACCACCTCCAGCTCGAACACCAGCGGGACAGAACCTTTGGAGCCGCCCATGCTCTGGAAACTGCTTGTTGAATACCTGCGGCCGCACCGGCAGCTGCTGATCGCCGTCGTGGTTTTCCAGCTGGCGCAGTCCATCGCGTCGCTGTACCTGCCCACCCTGAACGCGGACATCATCGATGAGGGGGTGGCCAAGGGGGACACCGGCGTCATCCTGAGCCTGGGTGGCCTGATGCTGGGGATCACGCTGCTGCAGATCGTGTGCGCCGTGATTGCCGTGTACTTTGGGGCGAAGGCGGCCATGGGGGCGGGCCGGGATCTGCGCGGGGCCATCTTCACGAGGGTGGGGGAGTTCTCCGAGCAGGAAGTCACGAAGTTCGGCGCGCCCAGCCTGATCACCCGGTCCACCAACGACGTCCAGCAGGTGCAGCAGCTGGTGCTGATGGCCGCCACCATGATGGTTGCCGCGCCGATGCTCGCCGTCGGCGGCGTGATTATGGCCGTCCGGCAGGACGTGCAGCTGTCCTGGCTGATCGCCGTCGCCGTGCCCGTGCTCATGATCGGCGTAGGGCTGATCATCACCCGGATGGTGCCGCTGTTCCGGAAGATGCAGAAGCGGATCGACACGGTGAACCGGGTGCTCCGCGAGCAGCTCACCGGCATCCGCGTGGTGCGCGCGTTCGTCCGCGAGGACATCGAAAGCGCCCGCTTCGCCCAGGCCAACGAGGACGTCACGGACACCGCGCTACGTGCCGGCCGGCTGATGGCGCTCGCGTTCCCCGTGGTGATGCTGGTGCTGAACGTTTCCAGCGTGGCCGTGATCTGGTTCGGCTCGTTCCGGATCGAGGACGGCTCCATGCAGGTGGGCACCCTCATCGCCTTCCTGAGCTACCTGATGCAGATCCTGATGTCCGTCATGATGGCCACCTTCATGGCCGTGATGATCCCGCGCGCCGCCGTCTCGGCGGACCGGATCGGCGAGGTGCTGGGGACCGAATCCAGTGTGCGGCCGCCGCTGAAGCCCGTGAGCAGCGCGGTTCCGTCCGGCGGGCGGCGCCGCGGAGAGCTGGAAATGCGCGACGTCGGATTCGCCTACCCGGGTGCCGACCAGCCCGTCCTCTCCGGGCTCAGCTTCACCGCCAGGGCCGGGCAGACGACGGCGATCATCGGCAGCACCGGCGCGGGCAAGACCACCCTGGTGAACCTCATGCCGCGGCTGTTCGACGCCACCACCGGCTCGGTCCGCATCGACGGCGTGGACGTCCGCGAGCTGCACCCGGACCTCCTCTGGGGACACATCGGCCTGGTGCCGCAGCGGCCCTACCTGTTCACCGGCACCGTCCGCAGCAACCTGCAGTACGGCAAGCCGGATGCCACCGAGGACGAGCTCTGGGACGCCCTGGAGATTGCCCAGGCGCGCGACTTCGTGGAGGAGATGAAGGGCGGGCTGGATGCGCCCATCTCCCAGGGCGGCACCAACATCTCCGGCGGGCAGCGGCAGCGGCTGGCCATCGCCCGGGCCCTGGTGAAACGGCCCGAGGTGTACATTTTCGACGACTCGTTCTCCTCACTCGACACCGGCACGGACGCCCGGCTGCGCCAGGCCCTCAAGCGCAGCACCGCCGGCGCCACGCTGGTGATCATCGCCCAGCGGGTATCCAGCATCGTGGACGCGGACCAGATATTAGTGCTCGACGACGGCAGGATCGTGGGGCGCGGAACGCACCGCGGGCTGCTGGAGACGTCCGAGACGTACCGGGAGATTGTCTCCTCCCAGCTGGCAGCGGAGGAGACGGTATGAGCACGCACAACCGGCCGACGTCGGGCGCCACCCACACAGCCGCCCCCGGCGGAACCGCGGCGGCCTCGAAAACCGGGACTGCCGACGTCGTACGTATTCCCCGTCCGGCGGGCGGACCGGGACGCGGCGGGCCGTTCGCGGGGATGAACGTCCCGGCGGAGAAGGCGATGAACTTCGGGCCGTCGGCCAGGCGGCTGGTGGGCACGCTGCGGCCGGAGCGGGCGTGGCTGCTGCTGGTGCTGATCATGGGGGTGGCCAGCGTGACGCTCTCGGTGATCGGGCCGCGGCTGCTGGGGGAGGGCACCAACCTGATTTTCGCCGGGGTGGTGTCGCGGGAGCTGCCCGCCGGGGTGAGCAAGGCGGAGCTGATTGCGCAGCTGCGGACCGCGGGGGAGAACCAGAGGGCGGACATGCTGACGCCCATGGCGCTGACGCCGGGGCAGGGGATCGACTTCGCGGCGCTGTCCGGCGTGCTGTTGTGGGCGCTGGTGCTGTACGTGCTGGCGTCGGCGTTTATGTGGGTGCAGGCGTATGTGCTGAACGGGGTGGTGCAGCGGACGGTGTTCGGGCTGCGCGAGGAGATCGAGGCGAAGATCCACCGGCTGCCGCTGCGGTATTTCGATTCGATCCAGCGCGGCGAGCTGCTGAGCCGGGTGACCAACGACGTCGACAACATCTCCCAGAGCCTGCAGCAGTCCATCAGCCAGGCGGTCACGTCGGTGCTGACGGTGGTGGGCGTGCTGGTGATGATGTTCATCCTCTCGCCCACGCTGGCGCTGATCGCGCTGGTGACCGTGCCGCTGACGCTGGGGATCACGGCGCTGATCGCCAAGCGCTCGCAGAAGCTGTTTGTGGCGCAGTGGAAGCACACGGGGGAGCTGAACGGGCAGATCGAGGAGACGTACACCGGGCATGCGCTGGTGAAGGTGTTCGGCCGGCAGCGCGAGGTGGAGGAGCGGTTCCGGCAGAAGAACGTGGAGCTGTACGACGCGAGCTTCGGCGCGCAGTTCATTTCCGGGCTGATCATGCCGGCCATGACGTTCATCGGGAACCTGGTGTACGTGGGGATCGCGGTGGTGGGCGGCCTGCAGGTGGCGTCCGGGGCCATGCAGCTGGGCGACGTGCAGGCGTTCATCCAGTACTCGCGGCAGTTCACCATGCCGCTGGCGCAGCTGGGGTCCATGGCCAACCTGCTGCAGTCCGGGGTGGCGTCGGCGGAGCGGGTGTTCTCGTTGCTGGATGAGGACGAGGAGTCTGCTGAGCCTCCCGGTGGTGCTCCTGCTTTTGGGCGGGGGCGGCTGGTGTTCGAGGACGTGTCCTTCTCCTACTCGCCGGACAAGCCGCTGATCTCCTCGCTTTCTTTGGTGGCGGAGCCGGGGCAGACGGTGGCGATTGTGGGACCCACCGGGGCGGGGAAGACCACGCTGGTGAACCTGATGATGCGGTTCTACGAGCTGGATGCGGGGCGGATAACGCTCGACGGCGTGGACGTCACCTCAGTGCCGCGGCGTGAGCTGCGCTCGCGGCTGGGCATGGTGCTGCAGGATACGTGGCTGTTCGGTGGGACCATCCGGGACAATATCGCGTACGGTCGGCCTACTGCCACGGAGGACGAGATCCTGGAGGCCGCGCGGGCGACGTACGTGGACCGGTTCGTGCACTCGCTGCCGGAGGGGTACGACACCGTGCTGGAGGACGAGGGCTCCAACGTGTCCGCGGGGGAGAAGCAGTTGCTGACGATTGCGCGGGCGTTCCTGGCCCGGCCCTCGGTGCTGATCCTGGATGAGGCGACGAGCTCGGTGGACACCCGCACCGAGGTGCTGGTGCAAAAGGCGATGAAGGCCCTGCGGTCGGACCGGACGAGCTTCGTGATCGCGCACCGCCTGTCCACGATCCGCGACGCCGACCTCATCCTGGTGATGGAAGCCGGCCAAATCGTGGAGCAGGGGACGCACGCTTCACTACTGGCCGCGGGTGGGGCCTATGCCCGGTTGTACGAGGCGCAGTTCGCGGCTCCGGTGGCGGAGGTTTAGGTATCGTGCAATTGAGCATCCCGACCGCTTCTGCGTCGGCCTGCTGTTCGTTTTCAGATGCGCTTAACTCGCTACGTGATCATCGAACTTAAGACGGGCAAGTTCCAGCCAGATAGGCAGGCGTTTCTGCCGCCCCGTGTCAGATTGGGATTCAAGAGTGTCCACTGGGGTCGTGCGGGAACGCTTTTTGGACCCTATTCTGACGGCGTTTGAATAGCTGCCTGACGTCAGGTTGGGGTGTACCTCTCTGAGACCGAGGGCAAAAGCTGAAGGCGTGCGTCACTGGCGGCCATGGCTGGAAGATGGATCAGCAACCGCTCAGCAGGATCCCGGGACCTGCCTCACTCTGGGCCGGGCCGCCAGCTGTCGAGCGTCGGGGAAAACGGGGGGTGGTTTCCGAAAAGCCTGCCCCTTTCAGTCTTTGCCATCAGTAAATAAATTCATCATGGCTGGCTAGCGTGACTGTCCCGCTCTGCTTCGCTGAGGACAGCGTTGAGGCGTGGTACTGAACAATGAACCATGTCTGACCGTCCCTGCGGAGCACGAGGGATAGCTGCACCGGCACCGTTCTTCCGGCTGGGTAGGTGAAGTGGACGGCGGCGAATCCGGAGACGAGATGCGGGGTTAGTTGGCGGCCTTGGATTACTTGGAAACTGGCCGTGATTCCGGGGGGCAGGGCATCGTAGTAGTCGAAAACCTCGTTACGTCCGGTGAGCAGAGTTGGGCTGAGCCCTTGAAAGAGCGCATCGAGTGAAAAGAGTTCGACCATGCCTGCAGGCGTATGGCGGTCAAAAGCGAGCTTCCAGGCCGTTAGAGATTCTGCCAGGACGCGCGTAGGAAGCGTGGCTGCCGCGCTATTGATGTTCACCTCTCAAGGCTAGTGCAGCTGGGACTCTATCGTCTCGAGGGAACCTTTACGACTGCAGCACGGCAAGTTCACCCTTCTTTGGGCTAAGGCTGGGTGGTGGCGTTGAGTGCTTTCCTGAGGATGTCGATGTCCTCTTGAGTGGAGCCGCCGGAAATCCCGACCCCAACTTTCTCGCCTTCTACGAGGCTGACAGGTGCGCCACCGCCGAAGGCAATGAGTTTGCTTCCTGAGTTGACGGCGAGTCCATACAGCGGCTGGCCGGGCTGCACCTGGTCCGTGAGTTCCTCGGTTGCAACGTCGAATGATGCTGCTGTGTAGGCTTTGCGGAATGCCATATCCAGTGAGTGCAGGGGTGCTCCGTCCATTCTGTGCAGGAGGACCTGGTTTCCGTGGGTGTCTACGATGCTGACGACGATACTCAGGCCGGCCTCTTTGGCTGCTGTTTCAGCGGCCGCGGCGATTTTTTGTGCTTCTTCAATCATGTGGATTTCCTTGTGCTGGAAGGTTTTCTATGTGTAGGCAGGAGTGGGGACATTCGGGTCCAGCAGTCCTTCGGCCGCCAGCTGGTTCCAGAGCTCTTGGGGTATGTCCTGCTCGAGCCAGGAATAGTTTTGGTTCTGTTGTTCGATGCTGCCTGCTCCCATGCAGATGTTGGTGATGGCCGGGTGGGCTGCTGCGAATTGGGCGGCGACGGCTCCAAGGGGAACGTTGTAGCTGTGGCATATGTCTTCGATGGGCCGTACCTTGGCGATGACGTCAGCGCTGGCGGGAGCGTAGTTGAAGCGGGCGTTGGGTTGGGTTCCTGTGGCGAGGATGCCGGATCCGAAGATTCGGCCGTTGATGACTGCGATGCCTCGTTCCCGGCACAGGGGGAGGAGTTCAGTATTGGCCTGCTGATCCAGGAGGTTATATGTCCCGGCGATGAGTATGCAGTCGATGTCCGCGGCGTTGGCTGCTGCAATGCAGACGTCTGTCTCGTTGACCCCGATTCCTATGGCGGAGGCGACTTTCTGCTCGCGCAGTGATTCGAGTGCTTTGAATGCACCGTTCACTGCTTCGTGGAACCGTTGGAGGTATTGGTCTCCGTGGGTCCACCGGTCGGTGTCGTGGACGAGCAATACGTCGAAGCGGTCTGTGCCCATTCTCTGCAGGCTGTCTTCGACCTGTCTCATGACACCGTCATAGGAGTAGTCGTATTCCATTCGCATCGACGGTGTCTGCAGCCAGGGTCCAGTGTCGAAGGTCCCTTTGGGAGCGGGGTGAAGGGTGCGGCCGACCTTGGTAATCAGCGTGTAGTCATTCCGGTCCCGGTCCATGAGGTCGTCGGCAAGCCGGTATTCGGCGAGCCCGTGACCGTACATCGGTGCGGTGTCGAACAGGCGCACTCCCGAATCCCAGGCGTGCCGGACCAGGGAGCGTGCCGTTTCCGTGGTCATCACCTTTCCCATATTCCCGAGGGCCACGGATCCGAAACCGGCCAGGGAGGTGGACCAGCCGGAGCTCCCAAACTTGCGTTGTTCTGTGACATGGAATGGTCCCAATGGTTTTCCTATCGGTGGGCGTAAAGCCAGGGATTTATTGGTTAGACAATGATTGAGCCGGATGGCGGCGGCGCTTTAATGGAGCCACCCGCGTCCAGTGTCAGGACGCGGGTGGCCCCGGGGTGGTGATTTAGCGTGCTGCGCTGGTGAGCTGTTCGTTGGACTTTGTCTGGGCGGCGGAGGAGCGTTCAACCAGGGCTGCGAACTCGTCGCTGGACATCACGTCGGCGTACTGTGCCTGGATGTTGCGCAGGGATTCCCAGTACTGGCCGTAGCCTTCGGGTGTTTCGTGATCGAATTCCGGGTTGCGGCCGTGCGAGTTGACTGGGATCGCAGTTCCGGCGTCCGCAACGACAATGACTTTGTAGCCGCGGTCGAAACCGTCGCGGGCGGTGGTGGGGACGCAGTTGGCCGTTGAGGACCCGATGATGACCAGGTATTCCGCGTGGTCCTGCATCAGGTACTCGTTGAAGGCGGTTCCGTAAAAGCTGCTGTTGCGGTGCTTCTGGAAGACGGGTTCGCCCTTTTGGGGTTCGAATCCGTCTACCAGCGCCCCGTTCCAGGTGCCGTGGTTGAAGGGGGAATCCGGTTCCTTCCAGGAGGGGTACTTAAGCCCCCAGATACCCAGGTCCGCGCCGTCAGGGTTCATGCCCCAGAGCGACCAGTTCACCTTAATGCCCTTTTCCCGGGCGAGTTCCACGATCCGCTTTGCAGGTCCGAGGGATTCCTGGCCGGAGGGGGCGCCCCCAACACTTTCAACGTAGTCGGCGCCCTTGGGGTCAAGGCAGAGATTCTGGATGTCCAGGGCGTGCACGACGGTCTTGCTGAGGTCGATGGTGTCCGGGATGAAGCGGTTGGAACGGTCAACGTACTTGTTGAGCTTGTCTTCGAAGGCGGTCATTGTCGTCTTTCCTCTCGATTTATTTCAGATGGTCCATGGTCGGCTGTGCAGCGCCGGCGACGGGGGTTGCTTGGTTGTCCGGGACGGTCACTGACCGTCCTGCTCCTGTTTGGAGGTGGGATCCTGGCTGTGTTTGAAGCCTGGGACCAGGTCTTCCCAGTCGTACTCCTGGATGAAGAACTCGGCGGTACTGTAAGTGCCGTCCATGGTGTCCTTCAGGCTTTTAGGCCCGACGAAACCGACTGTTTTCCAGCCCATCTGGTCCTTATTCCCCCCATACACGGGGTCGCCGTAGAAACCCTGGCGGACGTGGAGGCAGAGGGTGTCGAAGAAACTCTTGCCTTCGTCAGTGTTTCCCTGAAGGCGTGAGTAGTACACCTCCCGGGATGTCAGCGAGACCGGGATTGGTTTTGGCACCCCGCTGATTTGTTCGAGAACCTCGTCCTGAGTCTGTTCGGATGCCTCCTTGAAGGAGGGGGCACGAAGTTCCCGCGCCTTCTTGTCCAGTTCGTGTATGCCTTCCCGGTACAGGCGCTGCATGTTGGCATTCCTGGCCCGGGCCGCGTGCGCGTCTTTGTCTGCCAGTTGCAGGAAGCCGCTTCCGTCCGCTGCAGCGTAGAGGTAAGCGATGCCAAATAGATACCTGTCGATGAAGACGATGACGCGCGCCTCGCGTGCTCCTGGATCTTGGTCAGTGGGCATGATCCTTGCCGCTGCGGCTTCAATCGTGTCCCACTCGTGATCGGTGAAGAATAGCTTTTCGGTCGTATCAGGATCGATGCGGATGGGAGCGATTTCCCAGTCAGCTTTTGACACCATTTGTTCTCCTCCTTCTAGGATTTCTTGATCGGGGACAGGGTCAGCCGTTCGGAGCGGCCCTTCATGTAGGTGTTGGCGATGTAGTCCGCGCACCGCCAGGAATGGGCCATGATGGTGAGCGTCGGGTTCACACCGAGCGCGGTTGGAAAACCTGCCCCATCGAGGACGAAGAGGTTCTCGACGGAGTGCGCTTGGCCCCACTCGTTCAGCACCGATTTGGCAGGGTCGGTTCCCATCCGGACGGTGCCCTGCTGGTGGCAGGCGTTGCCGGTGAATTCGTCCCCGAGGTAGACGGGCACGGTCTTCTTCGCGCCGGCCGCCTGGAGGATCTCCTGGTTCTGATCGATCTGCCACTTGCTCATTGCTATGTCGTTCGCGTGAGGTTTGTTGGTGATGCGCGCGACCGGCATCCCCCAGGCGTCTTTGACGGTGGGATCCAGATCGACCCTGTTGGTCTCCTGGGGCATGTCTTGGAGGATGAAGCCGATTTTCATGGAATAGTCGAAGTAGTCACGGTCAGCATCCTTCATCGCCTGGCCCCAGGCTGGGCGGCCGGGCATGATGGCGTTGATGGCCTGTCCGATCTGGGTAGTGGCGATGATCCCGCCACCGATGTGCCCGCGGCTCTCGTCCGTTTCGTAGAAGTGTGTGGATCCGCCGCTTTGGTAGTTCCCGGTCCACCCGTTCAAGGGGTCTTCCATGTCCCTGTCAAAAAGTCCAACGGCGAAGATGTACTCGTGGAAGGTGGCATTCTTACCTACCAGCCCTGAGTCGTTCGCCAGCCCGTCGGGGAAATGGTTGGAGGAAGACAGGAGCATAAGGCGGGCGGATTCGATGGCGCCAAGGGCAAGAATCACCACTCGGGCATCCTGTTCAATCTCAGCGCCGCTGGGGTCAATGTAGATGACTCCGGTAGCCTTACCGTCCTTACCGACCTTTACCTCCCTAACGAAGCTGTCTGCCCTGACTTCGAAGTTACCGGTGGCCAAGGCTTCGGGAATGTAGGTGGTGGCCACACTGGAGCGGGTCTGGGTCGGGTCCCCGTACTGGTTCCAGAAACTGGTTCGGTTTACCGCCGGGCGTCCGAGGGCATTGCCTTCAGTCAGATGCGACATCGGCAGCGGGAAAGAGTTGATGCCGAGCTTGTTGGAGCCTTCATAGAACTTCTTGCCGAACCTGGTGGGCGGCAGCGGGGCGCTGGGATAGGCCTTGCTGCGGAAGCCTTCACCTTTGTCAGCTCCCGCGAGACCGGAGATACCGTAGCTCCACTCGACTTTCGTCAGATAGGGCTCAAGATGTTCGTAGCGGTACGGCCAGTCCGCGAGGCTTGCTCCCTCAAGATCTCCGTGGAGGGAGTGGAAGATGAAGTCAGACACACGCGGGCGGGGCATCCATCCCGCCATATGGCTGGTTCCGCCACCCACGTTCGAGGGGACCGGGGAGAAGTTGAAGATGCGGGCCTCGGAGTTCGCGTCACTGCGCACGGTGCGTGGCATGAGATTTACATCCGGCCACAGGTAGCTGCGGTTCTGGAACTTTAGTTCGTCACCGGAGTAGTGCTCTTCAGGCCGCAACCAGGGTCCCTTGTCGAATCCGACAACTTTGTATCCGGCTTCACTGAGTACTTTCGCTGCCGGACCACCGCCGGCTCCCAGCCCTACGATTACGACATCGACCGGGTCCATTTTTCGCTTCATCGCGCGAACCTTTCTTCTATACCTTGGGCAAACGGTGAGGTTTCGACTCCGGGTCCGGCCCGGAGGTGCGGGCCGGACAGGGAATCTGGTTGGTCAGTATTTGCCGGGGCCGCTGAGCACGTTCTTGAGAACACCCTCATGCCAGTCCACGTTGGACTTGTCCACCACGCCGGTGGGGATGCGGATGAACTGGTTGATTTCCTGGTTCAGGAATTCATGGGCGAAGAGGCTTTCGATCATCCGGCTGCCCATCTCCGCGCTGTTGACGTCCACCGTTGCGGTGAGCTTGCCGGCTTTGATGGCGCCCATACCGGAGACCAGGCCGTCGGCGCCGATGGTGATGATGCCGCCGGTGCCGTCCCAGTGCTTCAGGCCTCGGGCGTCAATGGCCTGGGAAGCACCCAGCGCCATATCCTCGTTCTCGCCGTAGATGGCCTTTACGTCCGGGAACTTGGTCAGCAGGTCCTGGGCGGCTGTGAGGCCCTTATCCCGAACATATCCGCCGTCGGCTTCACCAACGATCTTGAGGCCGGGGTGTTCGGCGATGGCCTTCTTGAAGCCCTGCTGGCGCAGCTTTGTCCAGTCCGAACCGGACGGTCCCATGATTTGGATGATGGAACCTTCGCCTTTGAGTTGCTCGGCGATGTACTTGCCGGCCAGGTATCCGGACTGCCAGCGGTCGTCGTAGCCGATATTTGATACCGTGGACAGGCCTCCGGTCGGGTCTTCGGCCTGGGATGGGTTGGCCAGTTCTTCGGTGGAGTTGAACTGGTAGAAGTCAATGCCTTTTTCGGACCCCTGCTTGTAAAGGGTCTGCATCGTTGCCGCATTAGCTGCGGAGCAAACAAAGACCGCGTCGAACTGCCGGGCAATATAGCCTTGGACGATTCCGAGTGTCTCGGTGCCGGAGTGGGCATCGTTAAGCGCTCCTTGGCGTTCCCACTTCCATTTGACGCCGAACCGGTCCTCGTATTCCTTCATCTTGTTGTGCGCGGCCTTTTCCACCTGGGTGTAAAACTCCGAGAGGATCGGGGGTGCAAAACCGACTTTGATCTCGCGTCCGTTGACAATCTTCTTGATCGCTTCGTCGGGGAGGTAGTCGGTTCCTCCGCCGCCAGCCGCGGCGTTGGAGCCTCCGGCGGGCGCGTTCACGGTGGTGCAGCCTGTAAGCAGCAGGGCAGCTGCAGTGGCGGTGGAGATGAAGGCGAGGCGGGCCTTGCCAGGTCGGCGGCGCGCTGTCTTCGAATGAAAAGTGCTTGAGCTCATCTTTGATGCTTCCTTCACTTGTGTTCGTGTCGTTCAAATGCCAAACGGTCGCTTGGCAGGAGTTGTGATGCTGGTATTTCCTAGGCGGGGATTCCTTCAAGGACCATTGCTTTTCTTTGCCGTACCTTGCCACTGACGATCGCGCTGATGCGGTTGGCGAGGACTGCCGCGACGAGGATGCCTCCGATGACTATTTTTTGGTAGCTCGAAGGGACGCCGACGAGGTTAATCAGGTTGACGGCGGCGGCCAGCGTAATTGCTCCGAGGATGGCTCCCAGAATGCGACCCCGTCCTCCTGAGAGTGCGGCACCACCGATGACGGCTGCGGCGATGGCCTGAATCTCATAACCATTGCCGAGATCGGCCGGGACGTTGGTGTTGCGACCTGCCATGATGATGCCCGCCACAGCGGCGGCCAAACCGCTGAAGATGTATGCCTGCATGCGCACCCTGTCCACGCGCACGCCTGACTGCATGGCGCCGGTCTTGCTGCTTCCCACGGCGAAGAAGTGAGTTCCCATGCGGGTGAAACCCAGGATTCCTCCGAGCACCAGCGCGACAAGGAGCGCGATGACCATCGGCAGTGTAAGAGGCCCTGCCAACGGGGTTAGACCGCCGATGATGTAAAACTCGGGAACCATATAGCCGATGATCGGAACACCCTTGGTCCAGATGTACAGGACACCACTGGCGAAACCAAGCATTGCAAGAGTCGCGATGAAGTCCGGCAGCCCGAGACGGGTGATCAGCAGGCCGTTGCCCAGGCCGACCAGAGCCCCCATGGCCAGTGCGGCCAGGAGCGCTGCGAACAGCGGCAGTCCAAAGTTCATGGCGGCCGCGGAGACACCAGCGCAGAGTGCCATCGTGGTGCCTATCGACAGATCGATGCCTCCGGAGACCAGAACGACCGTCATGCCCATGGCCAGGATCATGACCACGAGGCTGTTATTGACGAGGTTGTAGAGGTTTGAGCCGTTGAGAAACACCGGCAGTGTGAACGCTGCCAGCAGACAGATGAGCACCAACAGGGCCAGCACCCCCAGCGTCGGGTCGACAAGCAGACGGGTGACGACGCGGTCGACCACAGTCTGGTTCTTCTTCAATGAAGTCGTTTCCATTTCTCAGTCCTGCTTCCCTGTGCCGAGCAAGTGTGTTTCCTGGAGCTTTGCCGGCGCCGGAGGTGTAGGGCCACTTTTGCTGCGTTTCCTAATACCGCCCAGTACCAACTGCTGGATTCTTCGATCGAAGACAACTCCGGCAACGATGCAGAGTCCAGTCACGATGCTGAAGTACACCGGGTCCACACCGTTAAGCCGCAGTCCCTGCTGGAGAGTGGCGAGCATGAGCCCGCCGGCGACCGCCGCCCAGACTGAGCCTCTGCCTCCGGCGAGGCTCACGCCACCCAGAACTGCCCCGGCGATGGCAACGAATTCGTAGCCGTTGCCAAGGAAGGCCTGGACGGCCCCCAGGCGTGATGCCAACAGGACACCGGCTGCGCCGGCGAGCAGCCCCGAGATAACGAAGGTTCCGAGCCTGACGCGGTTCACGTTCACGCCGGCGACATTTGCCGCACCGGGGGCGATGCCTATGGCAAAGATACGGCGTCCGAAGACAGTTCTGATGAGGAGGAACTGCATGAGGACAAAAATGATCGCTGCTATCCAGAATCCCGTGGGAACCCCAAGGAAGTTTCCGTATACAAGGTCCGAGAAGCCTGGGGTGCTGACGCCCTGGAGTGGAACCTTTTCCGTCAGGACAATGAGCAGGCCGCCGGCTATATTCAGTGTTGCGAGGGTAACGATAAAGTCATTGATTCCAAATACTGTGATCATCAGCCCGTTGAATAGGCCGAAGACCAGCCCGGTGGCAACGCCTACAGCCACGGCCGTCCATGTTGGGGCGCCGGAGACGAGTGCCCACATCGTGGTACCGGCGCTGAGTCCCGCGACGGTTCCGACGGAGAGATCGATGCCGCCGCCGACGATCACGATTGCCACTCCGACGGTGAGGAGGAGGATCGGGATAGCGTTATTGATGTAGTCGCGGACGCTTCCCGAGGTCAAAAATACTGGAGACATGATCTGAAAGACGATGATGACGATGACCAGCGCGATGACGATGGGAACGCCGCTGGTAGAAAGGATGCGGGACGCAGCCCGTTGGAAGTTCATGATTCGGTCCTGCCTGCAGACATTGCGAGGATACGGTTTTTGACGGCTTCAAACTGGCCCGAGACCAGGGCATGGGGGACATGGTCGACCGAGCCCACGAGCCTCCCCTTTTTCATGATGATGACCCGATGGCTCAGCTCGACGAGCTCCCCGATCTCCGAAGCGATAACGATGGCTGCGCCCCCGTTCGCCACGAATTCACGGATCAGGTTGTGGACCTCGACTTTGGCGGAGACATCGATGCCCTGGGTAGGTTCGTCGAAAATCAGCAGATCGGGGTTGGTGTTAAGGCAACGGGCGACAATGGCCTTTTGCTGGTTTCCACCGCTGAGATTCCGAATTTTTTCCCTCACATCGGCGGTCTTGATGCCAAGACGTTGCCGGTAGCTTTCCGCCTGGGACACCTCGTCGCGGCCTTTCAGAACGAAACCCAGCCACGAGACCCGATCAAGGCTGGAAATGGAGATGTTTTCCGAGACAGACAGTTCAGGCAGAATGCCCAGCTGCTTCCGGTCCTCGGGCAGCATCGCCAGCCCCTTTTGATAGGCGGCGCTCGAATCGGAAAACTTGACCGCCTTGCCTTTCAGGTGCACAGTCCCACTGCTGATCTTGTCGATGCCCATGATCGCGCGGGCGAGTTCTGTGCGGCCTGCCCCCGCGAGCCCTGCGATCCCCAGGACTTCGCCCTTATGGACGGTAAGGGAAATGTCACGGAGGATGTAGCTGCGGTTGACATCGGTGAGACGGAGGACTTCTTCGCGGGACTCTTCTGCCTCCGTGACGACCGCTGCGGTGGCCGTGGAGCCGAATTCCCCTGCGGCTATGCCGAACATCATGCCCAGCAGATCGTCAACGGAGGTGTCTGGAACCTCAACGGTACCGACGAGGCGGCCGTCCCTGAAGACGGTGGCAGTGTCAGCGAGCCCAAAGAGTTCCTCAAGATGGTGCGTCACCCAGATGAGGGAGACTCCCTTGCCGCGCAGGCGGCGCATGTGCTCGAAAAGATTCAGGCGCTCCTCTTCTTCAAGGCCCGATGTTGGCTCATCGAGGATCAGGAGGCGGGTGTCAAAGGCCAGAGCCTTGACGATTTCGACGACCCGTTTCTTCAGGGCTCCGAATTCGCCGACGGGCAGCTTCAGGTCTTCCTCCGTGAGCCCGAACTCGGAGGCCAGGGACCGCACACGATCTTCCATGTGGCGGCGGTCCAGCCTCACGTTTAAACCAAGGAACCGTGCATTTACTTCTCTGCCAAGAAAGATGTTGTCCAACGTCGTCAGGGCAGGAACCAGGGAGAGCTCCTGGTGAATGGTATTGATACCGCTGCCCAGCGCATCGGTGGGCCGGCGCAGCTCCAGCCGATTGCCCGACAGCATGATCGTTCCGGAGTCAGGGGAGGTGAGGCCCGAAAGAATGTTGATAAGCGTCGATTTGCCGGCGCCGTTGCCACCGAGCAATGCGTGTATCTCGGCGGGACGGACCTGGAGTCCGACGGCGTCCAAGGCGGTAACACCCTGATAGTGCTTGCTGATTCCTTGGACATTGAGCAGGAAACCGTCAGCATCAGGGGCTGGGCGTTCAGTCACGCGTGCGCTCCTTCTCATCGTTGAAAATAGCGTGGGATAAGGATCCCTCGAGGGTGACCCAAGTCACTTACCAACCAATATAGTTGGGTCTAACAACAAAAGCAATGATTGCCGGCCAGGTTTTAATGTCGGATTCTGTCGGCTTGCGAACGTAGCCCTCAAAACCCACACTTTCCAGCCAATGGCGGGCTGCAAAGAGGTATGGCGGCCCGGTCAAGGACCTCTCGTACCGGGGCGACTCGGAGTGCATCACGGGAGTGGCTTTGGAATAAGTGAGGCGATTACCGGCAACCAAGGCAATAAGTTGAGAGGAACCACTGACCTTTAGTGGCAGCTGTGACCGCCTCCTCCAACGCAACGCCAGTGAACGCAGTGCCCGGGTGCCGCAAACGGCACTCGCCTACTACGGGAGCGGCTTGAATTGGTCAATCATGTGGCGCTGAATCGGTAACAGCTGCTGTGGCGGTACTGGCGGCCTGCCGACAGAACAATCGAGGGAAACCCTGGGAGGGCAGGTGAATCAGGGATGTGCTGGGGCTCAAGGCAAAGAGCGTGTCCCGCACCAAAGATGGAACCGTTGCGCCCCGCTATTCTGGGCAGCCGGTTAGCGCTGTAGACCTGCAGTGACGGCTCGGATGTCAACAGCTCCATGGTGCGGCCGCTCGCCGGGTCGTAGAGGGTGGCGGCGAGCTGATGGCTGCCGTCGCGGGCATCCAGCACGTAGGTATGGTCCAGTCCCGGCCACGGCTCACCGCCCTCGGCGGGGAGCAGGTCTGCTATTGGGCGCCGTAGGCGATAATCGAGTGCCGTACCCGCCACGGGCTGCAGGGCGCCCGTGGGGATGAGGTCCGGGCCCGTCCGCAGTACGTTCTGCGCTGCAATCATCAGGTGGTGGTCTGTTACGGGGACGTTCCCACCGGCGAGATTCCAGTAGCTGTGATTAGTGAGGTTGACCGGCGTGGATTGGTCACACGCTGCCGTGAAGACCGTCCACATCTCATTCGTGTCTGTGAGCAGGTATTCGACGCGTGCGTACAAATTCCCAGGGTAGCCCTCCTCCAGATGGGGACTGACATATTCGAAGACGATGCCCTTGCCGCCGTCAGGTTCCGATTCGGTCACCGACCAGTCAACACGGTCGAAACTTCGGGAGCTGCCCCCGTGAAGATGGTTGTTTCCCTCATTTCGGTCGAGCTGGACGTCCAGATCGACCGAAACGAAACGTCCCCCCGCAATACGTCCAGCCACCCGGCCGATGGTGGCTCCAAGGTACAAATCAGTGTGGCGCTTGTAGGACTCCAGTGTGTCCAAGCCTAGGACCACATTGTCAGGTGTGCCGTTTCTGTCCGGCACCTGCAGCTCAACGAGGCGTGCACCGAAGCTGCTGACGGTCATAACCAGACCGCGACCGTTGCTGACAGTAAACTCATCGGCTGCCATTAAGGGCCGTCCTCTCTGACTCTTGGGAGGATTTGTCGGGCACCCTCCCTGCTTTCTGGGCTGATAAGCCAGCGGGATCGGCGAGAAGCGGTGAGAACGCTAGCTCCGCTGCCCCCACCATGAGAAGGTCGGCCCCCAGCTTTGGCCGGGAAATCGTGACGTCGTTCCATGACACTGGAAGGGCCTCATGCGCGACCACTTTGTGAAGGCGTTCGGGGTCCAGCGCATACAGGGATCCGAGGAAGCCTCCCAGAATAATCAGTCGCGGATTAAGAATGTTGATGGCGCCGCCAAGAGCGATGCCGAGAAAGTCCAGCTGTCGGTTCACTTCGGAACGGACCGCCAGTGACTTGGCGGCGAACAGTGCCTGTTCGAGTTCATCCGTGTCGGCGGAGGACAGGCCCAGAACCTCAAGCAACGCCAACCTTGTCACTTCTGACTCGAATGTGCCGCGGACACCGGCGCTGTCGGCCCTGCCGTCGCTACGTACACGAGTGTGGCCCAACTCTCCGGCATACCCACTGGTTCCGCCGAGTGCGACACCGCTGGAGATGACTCCTCCGCCGACGCCGCTGGCTCCGCCGTTGAGATAGATCATGTCGTCAATGCCACGGCCGGCGCCAAACGTCCGTTCTGCACGGGCGCCAAGGCTTGCATCATTGCCGGCGGAAGTGGGGTATCCGGTAGCGTCCGCCAGCATTTCCGTCAGCGGCTCGTCTTTCCACCCAAGATGCGGAGCCAGGCGGACCAGTCCGTTGCTCTGGCAGACCAAGCCGGGAACGGCGATTCCAATTCCAACAATGCGCGTTTCAGTCTGAAGGCCGCCCTGAATGCCCGCAATGATCGCCGAGGTGATGTTCACAGCTTCGCGAACCGTCGGAGGTTTCTCCGTGGGAAAACGGATGCGGTTCTGGACAACCCCTCCCAGCCCGACCACCCCCACGGTTACAGCGTCTACCTCGGGGTTCACCGCAATCGCGACCGTATCGGGGTTGGTTTGCACAACGGAGCTCGGCCGTCCTACCTGGCTGGTTGTCTCCCCCGAGGATTCTGTGACCAAGCGGAGATCAACCAGTTCGCCCACCAGGGCCGCTATGGTGGACCGGTTCAGCCCGGTCCGCCGGGTAAGTTGTGCCCTTGGGATGCTCCCTGCGTGATGTACCAGCGTAAGAATCGTGGACAGGTTGTGCTGACGGACACTGTCCAGGTTATTTCCCATTGCCTGCGGCCGTGGTCCGGCATCCCTGGGCGAAGAGAAGCTACTCGTCGACACAGCATCTCCAACCGTCGTGTTTCCTGCAGAGCCTCAATTGGACACCGTCCCTTCTAAGAGTGAGGGGTGAAGGACCGCAGAGTCCATTGAGTGGCCATCGCGTCCGTCGATCAAATTTTAATATGTAGTTTGCTTGAACAAATGCAGGATAACAGCGTACTCTTCAATTATGACTTCCATCACACCCGAAACTGAGGCAGACCGCCCTATCCGCGTCGGAGTCGTCGGATACGGTCTTGCAGGTAAAGTATTCCACTGTCCTTTCATCGAAGCCAGCCCCTCTTTCTCCTTGGATTTCATTGCAACAAATGACTCGAGCCGCAGGAGGCAGGCACAGCGTGACCACCCAAAGGCCACCATTGTTGCCGACTCCAACGAACTCCTGGACCACGCCCCTGGGCTTGATCTCGTCGTTCTAGCTGGCCCGCCCTCCACGCACCTCGCCCAAGGCATGGCCTTTTTGGACAGGGGAGTGGGTCTCGTTGTTGACAAGCCTTTTGCCGCGTCCGTGGCCGACGCTGAGCGGCTGATCCAAAAAGCCGAAGAGGCCGACAAACCGCTGATCGTTTTCCAAAACAGACGATGGGACGGAGATTTTCTCACCATTAAGAAGATCATCGCTGCCGGCGAGCTGGGAAAGATTTACCAATTCGAATCCAGTTTCGAGCACTGGGCGCCCGAGGCGGACACCAAATGGCAGGACGTTACACCCCCCTCACTTGGTGGCGGAGTGGCCTTTGACCTGGGAAGCCACCTGATTGACCAGGCCCTTGTCCTCTTCGGCCCGGTATCGAATGTGAGATCAGATCTGCGAACAGTCCGAGCCGGTGGCGGCAACGATGACGCTAGCTACATCGAACTCCATCACAAATCTGGGGTGTGCTCACGATTGTGGATGAGCAGACTGGGTGGCCAGCCCGGACCGCGGTTCCGTGTGCTGGGTACGGGGGGAGCTTACGTTTCATACGGGCTGGACGGTCAGGAACCAGCCTTGGCCTCCGGCCTTCTGCCGGACGACGACCGATACGGCATCATGCCCGAGGAGACCTGGGGAACGCTGGGGATCTCAGCCGCCGGTTACCCCCCACCCTCCAAAGTCCCTACCGAAAGGGGCAGCTACCCGGCCTTTTATGAGGGCGTAGCCGCCGCCATTCGTGGAACAGGCGCCGCACCCGTTGCTCCGCACGAGGCCCTGGAAGTTGTCAAAATCCTCGAACGCATTCACAAAGAATCTCCGGGGCACCCCTGACCAAGAGCCTGTCCCAAACGACTGGGCTCCGATATCAGGACCTCAGGCATGCGAGAGAACCGGTCCTATAGCTGGACCACGCTCAGCAAGCCAACCCAATCAATCCCACCATCCCAAAGAGGTGCTAGAAATGACAGTACAACCCACACCCGAAGACCGTTTCACGTTCGGCCTCTGGACAGTCGGATGGACCGGCGCCGACCCCTTCGGCGTTGCCACGCGTGCAGCACTGGACCCGGTCGAGGCCGTCCACCGGCTTAGCGAACTGGGCGCCTACGGCGTCACCTTCCATGACAATGACCTGGTTCCCTTCGATGCCACGGCGTCGGAACGGGAGCTGATCCTGAAGAACTTCAAGTCAGCTCTTGCCGAGACTGGCTTGAAGGTCCCGATGGTGACCACCAACCTGTTCAGCCACCCGGTCTTCAAGGACGGCGGGTTTACCTCCAATGATCGTTCCGTCCGCCGCTTCGCGCTGAGCAAGGTCCTGCGCAACATCGACTCCGCTGCCGAGTTCGGCGCGGAAACCTTTGTGATGTGGGGCGGGCGTGAAGGTAGCGAATACGACGGTTCCAAGGACCTGTCTGCGGCGCTGGACCGGATGAAGGAAGGCGTGGACACCGCCGCCGCTTACATCAAGGACAAGGGCTACAACCTGCGCATCGCCCTCGAACCCAAACCCAACGAACCCCGCGGCGACATTTTCCTGCCCACTGTCGGCCACGCCCTGGCGTTCATCGCCCAGCTCGAACACGGCGACATCGTGGGCCTGAACCCCGAAACCGGCCACGAACAGATGGCGGGCCTGAACTTCACCCACGGCATCGCCCAGGCCCTCTGGGCGGGCAAGCTTTTCCACATCGACCTCAACGGGCAGCGCGGCATCAAATACGACCAGGACCTCGTCTTCGGCCATGGCGACCTCACCAGCGCCTTCTTCACCGTGGACCTTCTGGAGAACGGCTTCCCCAACGGCGGCCCTCGCTACGACGGCCCGCGCCACTTCGACTACAAGCCCTCCCGCACCGACGGTTACGACGGCGTCTGGGAGTCCGCGAAGTCCAACATGGCCATGTACCTCCTCCTCAAGGAACGGGCCCTCGCCTTCCGCGCCGACCCTGAAGTGCAGGAAGCCCTGAAAACCTCCGGAGTCTTCGAACTCGGCGAACCCACGCTCACTGCGGGTGAATCCACGGCGGACCTGCTCGCGGACAAGTCCTCGTTCGAGGACTTCGACGCCAGCAAGGCAGGGGAGCGCTCCTTCGCGTTCGTCCGGCTCAACCAGCTCGCCATCGAGCACCTGCTCAACGCCCGCTAAGGGCGAAAGCACTCCATGCCCGCCGTCGGACCCGGTTTGTCCGGGTCCGACGGCGCACCACACGATTCGTTTTGATTCAAACCCTTTTGAAAGAACCCAGCCATGCCATTGGTCGCCGGAGTGGATAGCTCCACCCAATCCTGCAAAATCGTCATTCGGGACGCCGAAACCGGTGTTCTCCTCCGTAAAGGTTCGGCACGTCACCCCGAGGGCACGGAGATTGACCCGGAGCTCTGGTGGACCGCGCTACAGTCGGCCATCAATGCAGCTGGTGGTCTGGATGATGTGGCCGCCGTTTCGGTGAGCGGGCAGCAGCACGGGATGGTCTGCCTGGATGCCGATGGTGCGGTGGTCCGACCGGCACTGCTCTGGAATGACACCCGATCGGCCCCTGCGGCGCAGGCACTCATCGAGGAGACAGGCGGGCCGGCATTCTGGGCCGAGGCCACCGGGACTGTCCCGGTGGCCTCGATCACGGCGACCAAGCTGCGTTGGCTGGCGGAGAACGAACCGGAAAACGCAGCACGTACCGCTGCCGTTTGCCTGCCGCACGACTGGCTGAGTTGGCGGCTGGCGGGATACGGGCCGGGAAGCGGCGCGGAGGGGCTGGCCGCACTGCGAACCGACCGGTCAGATGCCTCCGGCACCGGATACTGGTCACCTGCCATGGGGAGTTATCTGACGGACGTCCTGGAGCGCACGCTCGGGCACGTACCGGCGCTGCCTCTCGTACTCGGTCCATTGCAATCAGACCTAAAGACACCCTCAGGTGCTCTGATTGGAGCCGGTGCAGGCGACAACGCCGGCGCAGCCCTGGGTGTAAACGCCGGCGTGGGCGATGTTGTCGTATCCGTAGGTACATCCGGTACGGTGTTCGCTGTCTCCGATACACCGGTCACCGATAAGTCAGGACAGGTGGCAGGATTTGCCGACGCAACAGGAAACTTTCTGCCACTTGTCTGCACGCTGAACGCTTCACGTGTACTTGATGCGACAGCCCGTTTGCTCTCCCTTGATGTTGCTGAACTTTCCCGGCTTGCCCTATCGGTACCCGCCGGGGCCGGCGGACTGGTCCTCATTCCTTACTTCGAAGGTGAACGGACACCGAATCTGCCAGATGCAACGGGTTCCCTTCATGGAATGACACTGGCAAATTTCACTCCGGGCCATCTCGCCCGCGCGGCTGTCGAAGGGGTCGTATGCTCCCTTGCCGATGGACTTGCTGCGCTCACCGATCAGGGAGTGACCGTCGAACGTCTCATCCTCGTCGGTGGAGGCGCACGCTCTGAAGCCCTGCAAGCAATAACTGCCGCAGTCTTCGGTCTTCCTGTCATTGTGCCTGAACCGGGAGAATATGTAGCGGATGGCGCCGCGCGGCAAGCCGCCGGGCTCCTAACCGGAGAGTTCCCCAATTGGGCCACCGGGGTTGCGCGGAAAGTTACCGCGTCGCCCACCCCCGAAGTACTCGCGCGGTACCGCGCTGCCGCCGCGAACGCCGCCCTTACTGGTGATCAAGAATAATCGGCTTCGAAAATATTTTCGGTCGTAGCGCCGCCGCTTGAAAATGACCCGCTCTGGCGCCATCTGGTGGCTTTGAAGTACGGGAGGCTCGTCCAAGCTCAAAAGCGAGCACGCAGAGAGGCTGGAATTGCAACTGAATGCAGATATTGCCCTCCATGCAGAACATTTGTAAACCAGCAGTTCAAAGGACCACTACCACAGCGCCCTGCGCGCTACCACGTGTTGCACGCAAACCGGGCGGTTGCTGCTGAACCGTTCTGCTCGATCATGTTCCCCCGGAATTCGCCGTCCTAGGTAGTAGGTCTTCGGACGCTCGTGCACCGGGACCCAGCTCCGCACTAGGCGCCCCGCCGGTGCAGCGGCTGCCGTGAATCCCAAGGATCCTCGATGAGTCGATCCCCGGGCCCCGTAGGTTTCTACATGGGCCTTCGTCGTGATGGGGACCGCAGGAAAAATGCGGGAACACGTGGGGCCGCCCTAACGAAGGGCGGTCACAGTGTCCACCGAGGTGGGGAGCGTGCCGGGCTACCCCCGTCGGTGTAGTTCACCAAGGCCCGGCACGGCCATTCCGATTCCCGCGATCCGGTAAGAGGCGTCCAGCTCCGAGCGCATACCCTCTGTGACGGCCGTTGCGGTGTTGACAGATTCCCTTGCGGTTGGGATGCGTTCGTTGGGAAAGCGGGTTTCCTTCCGGCGGCTTCCGCCGAGGCCGAGGAGACCGATTGTGAAGGCAGGAATTTTCAGGTACACGGCCATCGCCGCAGTCGACGGGCTCGGGTGAACCTCGGGGCTTGGCCTGCCCACCTGCGCTTCGCCTGAAGAGGCTGTCTCGTAAACAAGTCCCCGGCAACGAGCTGGCCGAGGAGGGTGCCCACTGTTGACCTGCTCAGTGCCGTCCTCTTGGTGGTCTGCGCGCGGCTCAGGACCCGGTGGTGATGAACAAGGGGGTAATCAGGCCAAGGTCGTTCCGGCAAGACGGATCCGTCTCGGCGGACGGCGGCAGCTGCTCTGTGACGGACGGCACGGACCGTGGAGTGGGGGAGGGCATCGTAGTGACCCATCAGTTGCCAAAGACTGTGTGCTTGAGGAAGCTGTTGCGGAACTTCCCGGCCGGGTCCAGCCGGTCGGCAAGGGCGATAAAGTCACCAAAGCGCGGATAAAGAGGCGCGATGGCTGAGACACCGCCGTGGAACAGCTTGCCCCAGTGCGGCCTTGCGGCAAACGGTGCGAGCTCCGCTTCAAGGAGGGGCAGGATCGCGTGGACGGCCGGCTGGTCCTGCCGCCACGTGAAGTGCAGGCCGATGCCGTCGCGGCCGTAGTTCGGGCTCAGCCACAGGTTGTCTCGCGCGATGGTGCGGATCTCGCCGATGAGCAGCAGTGGTGTGACGAGATCCGAGATCCTGCGCACGGTGCGAAGCGCGTCCACAGCGTGCTCGCGGGGGATGAGGTACTCGGTTTGGAGCTCCTCGCCCTTGCTTGGGTTGAATTCCATGCGGAAGTGAGCCAGTCTGTCGGACCAGGGCCCGGGCACGCCGAGCTGCTGGGTGCAGCTGCTGCCCGGGATTCCCGGTAACGGGTGCCGGTTCTCGGCAGCCGGACTTCCGCCGTGGAATCCGGATTCCGGGACCTCCTGTCTGGGGTCGCCGGTCCTGCGTTTGAGCCAGGCTTGGGCAATTCTCTGCCCGCTCCAGTCAGTGAAGAGGCTGACGCTGTAGGCAGACGACGTGACGTCGTCAAAGTTCTCGAGTACACGGTTCCAGTCGAGGTTCTCGTAAACGATTTGGAGGACCTGATAGCTGGGTTCGATGTCCAGGGTCAATCGGCTGACGATGCCCAGGGCGCCGAGACCCACCACCATGCCGTCAAAGTATGCGTCTCCGCGACGGGCAGAGAGGATGCTTCCGTCTGCGGTGACGACCTCAAGACTGGCCACGGCGCCGGCCAGATTGCGGTTACCGTCCCCGGAGCCGTGGGTTGCGGTCGCTACCGCTCCCGCTACTGAGATGTGCGGAAGGGACGCCAGGTTGTGCAGTGCGAAGCCCTGGCGCTGTAGCTCGGCCGCGAGGGCGCCATAGCGCGTGCCACCACTTACTGTCACCGTCATCCTCCGGGCGTCGACATGGATGCCAGAATCCAATCGGTCAAGGACGGCCAGCGTGCCGGAGGAATCGGCAATGTCATTGAACGAATGGCGGGAGCCCAGCGCCCGGACGCGGGTGGCGCCGGCAACGATCTCCTGCAGCTCCTCCACGCTGCCCGGATGGACGATCACAGGAGCCCGGTAAGTGTAGTTGCCTGCCCAGTTTCGTTCGGTTACGAGCTGCTCCATCGCGATTTCGTCCTTCGTCAGCGGTTCCCTATGAAATTGGTGTTCTACACAACATAACAACGATTGGGCCCGATTGCTGCTATTTGTAACAATCGCATACTCAAGGTGGTACTGCACGGTTTAGACCTTCGGCCGATGCTGCGCAGTGAGGTGTGTCAAGGATGTGAGACAGTCGCGTAGTTTCTTTTTGGTCAGGCAGCCGCGGGAAGCGGTTGCGCGGTTGGCGTGAAGGCCGCCATTGCGGTGGCC
>NZ_JAMXBG010000017.1:0-106676 GCF_023913835.1 Pseudarthrobacter raffinosi
ACGGACTGAAAGAACCATAGTGACTACGGCGTCGACAACAGGCGACCACAGGCACATTTTCAGCCCGGAACGGGCGCCCCGCAAGGGGCATACAGGCTTAATGTACGGTTTCCGGCGACGCTCTCGCACTGGTGAGAGAGCGTCGGGGGTTTTCCCGCATTATGTGAGAGAGCGTTTGGATCTTTCCGGGTTGCCGTGGCGTAAAATTTGCACCGTAGGAGGTGGCCAAATGAACCTAGCCCTGAACACAGCCACAACCATCCTGCCCGTCGATGACGCAGCGCGCGCCCGCAGTTTCTACACCGAAAAACTGGGCCTCCCGCACCGCGGAATGACAGACAATGGAAGCGAATTACTCGGTAGCGACGGCGGCCCGATGCTGCAGTTGTTGCCGGTCTCGGACGGGAAGCACTCCGAGCACACCGCCCTTAGTTTTGAGGTGCGAAACATTGAGCGGATCGTGCAGGACATGGAGGCCAGGGGCGTCCGTTTCCAGGATTACGACCTGCCCAACCTGAAGACCGAGAACCACATCTGCACCACGGACTCCGAGAAATGCGCCTGGTTCATGGACACGGAGCACAACATCCTCTGCGTTCACGAGACGTTGGGCATGCAGGCCGAATACCAGCTCTGACCGCCTCAGCAGGTCGCACTCAGCAGGCCGCAGCATTCCCTAGTGCTGCGCGTGGAGCCCGTCGAACGCGATGGTGATGACGTCGTCGGCCAGTTTTTCCGGCGTGAGGGAGCCGCCCGGTTTGTACCATTCCACGATTGAGTTGATGGTGCCGAACAGCAGGCGCGTGACGGTGCGCGGATCGATGTCCTGGCGCAGCGAGCCTTCGTCGCGGGCTGCGGAAATCAGGGCGGCCACCTCGTGATCAAACGCGCGACGGCGTTCCAGGGCGTCGCGCTCAATGTCAGTGTTGCCCCGCAACCGTAGGAGCAGCGTGACAAACGGCAGCCGCTCCACCAGGACGGCCACGGTCTGACGCAGGACAAATTCCAGCCGTGCGTCCGCGGCGCCGCTTTGCGCCCCGGGCTGTTCGAGGATTGATTCCAGGCCACCGAGCGCATGGTCCAGGGCGAGCCTCAGGAGGTCTCCCTTGGACGGCACGTGGTGGTAGATGGCCGATTTCGAGATGCCCAGGTTCTCGGCCAGGATGCCCATGGACGTGGCGTCATAGCCGTGCCGGTTGAAGACGTCGACGGCGATGAGCAGCACCGACTGCTGGTCGTAACCGGGACGGCCGCGCTTGCTGGGGACTGCTGTAGTGGGCATACCGGCTATTTTCCCACGAACGTTCGGTAATCCCTGTAGCGGCGCAGCCCGGGCCTCAAGTGTCCGTTCGCGCTATGCCTTGGGGCGCAGGTCGTAGATCCGGCGCAGCTTGCCGTTTGACCGCTCCAGTGAACCCGGCTCCACCACGTCAACGGCGCACGAAGAACCGACGTGGATCTTGATCTGCTCCTGCAGGGTGCGCGCCGCCGTCGTACTCTGCTCAACTGTCACCGCGTCCCGGCGCTCGATCTTGACCGTCAGCTGGTCCATCCGCTGGCCTTCGGGGCGGGTGAGTTCGAGCTGGAAGTGCGGGCTGAGCTCGGGGATGCGCAGCGCAATTTCCTCGATCTGGGACGGGAACAGGTTCACGCCGCGGAGGATGATCATGTCGTCGCTGCGGCCGGTGATGCGGCCCATCCGGCGGTGTGCGGGGCGGGCGGTGCCGGGCAGGAGGCGGGTGAGGTCCTTGGTGCGGTAGCGGATGATCGGCAACGCTTCCTTGGTGAGCGAGGTGAAAACGAGCTCGCCGTGTTCGCCGTCGCGCAGGACGTTTTCCTTGCCCACGACAGGGTTGAAGGCGTCGATGATTTCGGGGCGGAAGTGGTCCTCCCAGATGTGGCTGCCGTCCTGGGTTTCCACGGCCTCGCCGGCGACGCCCGGGCCCATCACTTCGGACAGGCCGTAGATGTCGCAGGCCTTGATGTTCATGGTGACTTCGAGTTCGTGCCGCATCTCCTGCGTCCACGGTTCGGCGCCCAGGACTGCGTACTTGAGCGAGGTCGACGTCGGGTCGATGCCCATGTGGGCCATGGCGTCGGCGATGGTGAGCAGGTACGTGGGCGTGGCCAGGATGGCGTCTGGCTGGAAGTCCTGGATGAGCTGGATCTGGCGTTCGGTCTGCCCGCCGGACATCGGGATGACGGTGCAGCCCAGTGCTTCAGCGCCGGCGTGCGCGCCCAGGCCGCCGGTGAACAGGCCGTAACCGTAGGCGTTGTGGACCTTCATGCCGGGCCGGACGCCTGACGCGCGGAGGCAGCGCGCCACCAGTTTGGCCCAGTCGGCCAGGTCCTGCTTGGTGTACCCGACGACGGTGGGCCGGCCTGTGGTGCCCGAACTTGCGTGCACGCGGGCTACTTCGCTCTGCGGCACCGCGAACATGCCGAATGGGTACTCGGCGCGCAGGTCTTCCTTGGTGGTGAAGGGGAAGTTGCCGAGGTCGCTGAGTTCGCGCAGGTCGGTGGGGTGGATGCCGGCGTCGTCGAATTTGCGTTTGTAGAGCGGCACGCGGTCGTAGGCGTAGGCCACGGTGTGCTGCAGGCGGGTGAGCTGGAGGGCCTCGAGCTCGTCGCGGGAGATGGTTTCCTCGCGGTCCAGAATGGGATCTGTGCCCTGGGACGTGGACTGCGGCATGGGGGTTTCGGGGGCGTGGAGGGTCATGGTTTCCTACTTCTTGGGAATGGTGCGGCTGCGTCCGCGGAACTCGGCGATGAGTTCCCCAGGGTTGCCGGAGCTGGGTAACGAATCGGCCTGCGCACCGGGCTGCGTATCGGCATCGGCCGCGAAAATCTGGATGTCGTACAGCCCGCTGCGCCCTGAGCTGGATCGGCGGTCCGCGACGGCGGTGATCACCTGGCCGCGGTAGGCGGGCTTCAGGAAATTGATGTCGACGCCGGCGGCAACTGTGATGCTGTCGGCCTCTTCGGGGGTGGGATTGACCGGATTGCAGGCAAGGGCGAACGCGGAATCGGCGAAGGCGAAGATCATTCCGCCGTGGGCCATACCGAACCCGTTGAGCATTTCCTGCCGGAGCGTCATGCGGATGGTGGCGTGCCCGTCGCTGACGGCGAGGACTTCGATGCCCATCCATTCGGAGGCGTAGTCGTTTTCCAGGATGGGGTGGGTGGCCCCGGAGAGTGCTGCTTCAGCCATGCGTCATTGCCTCCAGCTTTATTTACCGAATGTTCATTAGGTAATCCCAGATGCGGGTCCGGTGTCAAGGGCAGATCGGTCTGTGGGTACCCCTGATCGGTGGGACCCCCGGCACGGAAGTGCAAGGATGGAGGGACCGGCACCACGCACAGCAAAGGGCGGACCATGGCCAAAGGCATCTACGTCAGCGCGACCACCCCGGGGTCGGGCAAATCGCTCGTGGCCCTGGGCCTCGCGGACACGCTCCACCGGCACGCGGACCGGATCGGCTTCTTTAAACCGGTGGTCCACGGCCCGGACGCCGCCGACGACCCCATGGTGGCGCTGATGAAATCACGCTTCGCGCTCGACGACGACCGTTGCCGTGGGGGCCTGACGTCCACCGAAGTGCGTGCCCTCCTGGCAGACGGAAAACGAGCGGATATCGATGCGCGCTGCGTGGAGATCTTCGCCGAGATTGCCAGGCATTGCGACGTGGTGATCGTGGAGGGGACGGACCTCACCGGCCAGGACGCCGCCGTCGAGTTTGACCTCAACGCCCGGCTGGCCAACAACCTGGCCGCGCCCGTTGTTGCCGTGGTGGGCGCAAAGGGGCTCAGCGTTGCCGAGGCAGCGGCCGCCGTCGAGGTTGCCCGCAAGGAACTGGTGGCGGAAAAGTGCACGCTGCTGGCCATCATGGTGAACCGCGCGGACCCGGACTTAGTGGAGGAGATCGCGGCCGCCGTGAAGCCCGGCGCATCCAACCGGCCGGTGTATGTCCTGCCGGAGCTGGAGGAGATCGCCCGGCCCACCACCGGCGAGGTTGCTGCGGCGCTGGGTGTGCGGCAGATCGCCGGCCTTGCGGACATGGAACGCGACGTCCGTGACATCAAGGTGGCGGCCATGAATGTGGGCAACTTCCTGAACGTGCTGGACGAGGGTGCCCTGGTGATCGTTCCCGGCGACCGCGCGGACGTGATGGTGGCCTGCCTGGCGTCGTCGTTCTCGCCGGAATTCCCCGTGCCGTCGGCGCTGATCCTGACCGGTGGGCTGGCCCCGGACGCCAACATCTACCCGCTCCTGGCGCAGGCGCCGTTCCCCGTGTTTGCCGCCAGCCAGGACACCTACACCACCGCCAAGCGGGTCTCCGAGGTCCGCAGCGAGATCTGGTCCGGGCACCGCCGCAAGGTGGCTTCCGCCCTGGGCCTGTGGTCCAAACGGGTGGACGAGGCCGAACTTGTGGAACGCCTCCACCTGCCGCGCCTGGAACGGATGACCCCGCTGCGGTTCCTGCACGACCTCATCGAACGGGCCAGGGGGCAGCGCCGGCACGTGGTGCTGCCGGAGGGTACGGACGTCCGGATCCTGCTGGCCGCCGAAATCCTGCACCGCCGCGACGTTTGCGATCTCACCCTGCTGGGACCGGATTCGCAGGTCCGGGAGCTGGCAGCGGCCAACGGCGTCGACCTCGCCGGGATCAACATCGTGGACCCGGCCACCTCGGAACTGCGGCAGGGGTTCGCGGAGAAGTACGCCGAACTTCGCGCCCACAAGGGCGTGGACCTGCCCAAGGCCCTGGAAATCATGCAGGACGGCAGCTACTTCGGCACCATGATGGTCCAGCTCGGAGTGGTGGACGGCATGGTGTCCGGCGCCGCGCACACCACCGCGCACACCATCCGCCCGGCGCTCGAGTTCGTCAAAACGCGCGACGGCGTGAAGATCGTGTCCTCGGTGTTCCTGATGCTTATGCCGGACCGGGTGCTGGTCTATGGCGACTGCGCCGTGAACCCCGATCCCAACGTGGAGCAGCTCGCGGACATCGCCCTCGCCTCGGCCGAAACCGCCGCGCAGTTCGGGGTGGAGCCGCGCGTGGCCATGCTGTCCTACTCCACCGGCGGCTCGGGTTCCGGCGAGGCCGTGGACGAAGTCCGGCAGGCCACCGAACTGGTGCGTGAACGCCGCCCGGATCTCGCCGTCGAAGGCCCCATCCAGTACGACGCCGCCGTGGACGCCTCCATCGCGGCCTCCAAAATGCCGGGCTCGTCGGTGGCAGGGCAGGCGACGGTGTTCATCTTCCCCGACCTGAACACCGGCAACAACACGTACAAGGCGGTGCAGCAGAGCTCGGGCGCGGTCGCCGTCGGGCCCGTCCTGCAGGGCCTGCGCAAGCCGGTCAACGACCTCTCGCGCGGCTGCACCGTGGAGGACATCGTGAACACGGTGGCCATCACGGCCATCCAGGCGCAGGTGCCGGCCTCGTAGTAACGGCGAGTGACCCCGCGTTGAGGTTAGGAGCTTTACAGGCTCAAACGTCCGACGGCGGCACCGGGTTGGGTGCCGCCGTCGCCCATACCGGCTCGCTGGCTTAGCTGTTTTCCGGCTTGGCCATGCTGTCCGGGTCTTCCTCCTTGGCCGGCTCATCGGAGAGTCCTAGGGGCGTGAGGTCCAGGTTTTGCAGATCTTCGGGCGGCTCAGCGGCCTCGCCCACCTCTTCGGCTTTGGGGCTTCCGGTATCGTCCAGGGCCGGGTTGGAACCCTCGACGCCGGTAGGGTCCTTGGCGCCGGGGGCGGGTTCTGCGGTCCCGGGCTCGGTGTTGTCGGGCTGAGTGGTGTCGTTCGGCATGAAAGTCCCTCTCTGCGTAGTGCAACGTGTCCGCCGACTCTAGGCGCCTGCCGCGGCTGACGCAACGGCAGGCGCGGGGTGAGCCGGTCTGCAGCCTCAGCCCTGACGGGCCTTCATCCGAGGATTCTTCTTGTTGATCACAAAGGTGCGGCCCCGGCGTCGGACGATCTGGGCGCCGGGAACCTTCTTCAGGGCGCGGAGGGAATTTCGGACTTTCATGGGCTTGCTCCTTGTATGTATTAATAGCGGTTTTGACGGTTGCGGGTAGGTGCAGTGTGCGGCCGGGGCCGTCAGGACGGAGCGGGGTCGAGCTGGAACGGGTCGGTCAGACCGGCGAACCCGGCCTCCATTTCCGCGTCGGTGAGTTCGCAGGCGGAGAGCAGCTGCGCAATTTCCGCCGGGTCCATGTCCTCTCCGGTCGCGGCCAGCACGCTTCCGCGGTCCCCGTGTTCCGGATGCCAGTCCAGGTGGGCGTCCACATGGTTGAGGGGATCGGGCGCCGCACCGGCCTCCTGGTCTGCCAACCACGGTCCGGTATTTTCGAGCCACACACGCGGCCCGATGCCCTGGATGGCGATCCGGCACTGCGGTGCGGCGGCGATCCACAGGCGGCCCCGCAACCAGCAGCAGCCCTCCGCGAGGGACGCCAGGGCGTGCCGGAACCGCTCAGGGTGCAGCGGACGCTGGGCCCGGTGCGTGACAGTGGTGAACGGTGAGATGGAGGACGACGCCGGGATCCGCACCGAACCGGGGACCGTCCGGCTCAGCGCGTCGTGGTAGTTGTGGCGGCCTGGGCGGATGAGGCGGGCGTTTTCCGCCACGTCAGCGTGAGGGGCCAGTTCCCTGACCAGTTGCACGCCGCGAACACGCAAGTCGGGGTCGGCCGGAAACAGGTCCACCTCCGCCAGCAGGACGGTGTCATTGAACGACAGCTCGCCGATGAGGAATTCACCAGCAGTGCGCTGGTCCTCCGGGACCGGCGTGAACCCGGACTCAAACAGGGTGTGATGGTCCCAAATGTGGTCCTCCAGCGTGTCAGGGGCGCAGGCAAGGACAGCGGAAGCAATCGTTACCGGGAGGGAAAGGCCACGCCGCAGGGCTCCGATCGCGGCCTCCGCGGACACGGCCGGAGGGAGCCCGATGATGGCCTGGGTCTCCCCGCGTTCCAGCAGCCGCTCGATGGTGGGCACGAGGTCCAGCCGCACGGTGCAGCTCAGGCAGCCGTGTTCCAGCTGCGTCTCGGCGCGCTCCACAAGCCCGGACTGGCTGGAGATCCTGCGGATGACCACGCCGTTCTCCAACAGGTCGTGCAGAACCACCACGGCGCCGGGATTGGCCGCGGCCGCGTCTTGGCAGGCTTGCTGGCGGCACAGGGCGTCCAGGGAGCTGATCACAGTGATATGCATGCCGATTACTCTAATGAGAATGGTTCGCAAAAACAAGTTCGCCAACAGCGAGCATTTGGCCGATGTTCCAGACGTCCACAAAAGCCGGGTACACCCGGCGGTTCCTGACCTCACTGATCGCCTACTTCACTCTTTACGGCGTCGCGCTGGGGGTCGGAGTCAGCCTCTTCCGCGACGGAAACATCTGGTTCTACGTGAGCGCCGCCGTCGTGCTTGCCGGCGTTGGCCTGGCCGCAGCCTTCCGCGAACTGCGCGCATGAGCACCGCAGCGGAGCATCCCCGCTACCGGCTCGACGACCTTATCCACCAGCCGGTCCGTTTCTCCGTCATGGCGGCGCTGGCAGGCGCGGAGTCGCTGGACTTCAAGGACCTGCGGGACGCCATCCAGGTCAGCGATTCCGTGCTCAGCAAGCAGCTGGCGGTGCTGGAAAAGGCCGGGTACGCAAAGATCCGGAAGGGCTTCGCGGGAAAGATGCCGCGGACTTCGGCGAGCGTGACCGCTGCAGGGCGGAAAGCCTGGGACGGGCACCTGCAGACCCTGCGGGATATCGCCGGCGGCTGACGCGGCAACTTATAGAGTGGGTCTCGCATGGAGCGCTGCGCCAGGCTCCGGCACACCCCTCGTCAGCTGTACCCCGCGGCACCGAGGCTTCAGGAGGCCCTATGCTTGTGCTCGTTATCAATTCCGGTTCGTCCTCGCTCAAGTACCAGGTCCGGGACGTGGCCGCCGGCATTGTGCTGACCGAAGGGCTGATCGAGAAGATCGGCATGGGCAACGGCGGTGATGGCGACGGCGAAATCGAGGGCCCCCGGGACCATGCGGAGGCGCTGGAACAGGTAGATGCCGCGATCCATGCGGAACTTGGCGATCTTGAACTTGCTGCGGTGGGCCACCGCGTGGTGCACGGCGGCGAGCGGTTCGCCGAGCCCGTGCTGATCGACAACGAGATCACCCGTGCCATCGAGCGCCTCAATCCGCTGGCGCCGCTGCACAACCCCGCCAACGTCCTGGGCATCCGCGCCATCAGCAGGAAGTGGCCGGACCTGCCGCAGGTGGCCGTGTTCGACACCGCTTTCCACCGCACCCTGCCCGAGCACGCCTGGCGCTACGCCGTTCCGGACGAGCTCTACACGAACCACGGCATCCGCCGCTACGGCTTCCACGGCACGTCGCACGAGTACGTCACGCACCGGGCCGCCGCGCTGCTGGACGTGCCCGTGGACGAGTTCGACGGCGTGATCGCCCACCTGGGGAACGGCGCCTCCGTCACGGCCATCCGCCGCGGTCATTCGGTGGACACGTCCATGGGCTTCACCCCGCTGGAGGGCCTGGTGATGGGCACCCGCTCAGGCGACCTCGATCCGTCCATCCTGGTCTTTCTCGGCCGGTTCGGGTGGACGCCGGAGGACATCGACGCCATGCTCAACCGCGAATCGGGGCTGAAGGGGCTCGCCGGGAACAACGACATGCGCTCGGTGGTGGAGGCGTCAGAGGCCGGCGACGCCAAGGCTACGATGGCGCTCGCGGTCACGTCCTACCGGCTGGCCAAGTACATCGGCGGATATCATGTGGCCGTCGGCGGCGCCAAGGCGCTCGTGTTCACGGCGGGGATCGGCGAAAACTCCCACCAGTTCCGCGCGCTGGTGACTGACAGGCTGCATGCGCTGGGCATAGAGCTCGACGCCGGCCTGAACAGTGAGCGGTCCAAGGAACCGCGGGTGATTTCCACGGCTGCGTCCGTCATCCCGGTGTTGGTGGTGCCCACCGACGAGGAACTGGCCATCGCGGAGGCAACTGCAGCCGTCGTCCTCTCATCGGTTGCTCCGTAGCGGCCCTTTTGGGCCCTGAAAACGGCGGTTACGGAGCAATCGACGGTGAAACGGCTTCGAGGTCTTGCCGGATGCCCGGCGCTACCGTCCCCCTTCGATCTTGCGGCTGCGCTGCTCCTGGGCCATCGGACCGTACGGATAGACCCCGATTTGAGGCTGACTGGCCTGCGTTAGCTGGTCGGTTTCGTCCGGGGTGAGCTGCAGGTCTGCCGCGGCAAGGTTGTCCACGAGCTGCTCCGTGGTCCGGGCACCCAGGATCACGGACGTGACCGCCGGCCGGTCGGCCAGCCATGCCAGCGCCACCTGGGAGTGGCTCACGTCGTGGGCAGCGGCGATGTCTTCTACGGCCGCGATAACGGCCCAGGTGCGGGGATTGTCATTGCGAGCCTTCCAGGCCTCCATGCCGCGTTCGGGGTTCTCGCCAAGCCGCGTGGCACCTGAAGGAGGCTGGTCCCGTTTGTACTTGCCCGATAGCCAGCCGCCGCCCAACGGGGACCACGGCAGCAGGCCGATCCCGGCGTCCATGGCTGCCGGGACGATCTCCGCTTCGATCTCGCGTACCAACAGGCTGTACTGGGGCTGCAGGGTCACCGGAGGGTTCCAGCCGTTCTCCCGGGCAACGTGGACCGCCTTGGTCAGCTGCCAGCCGAGGAAATTGGAGAAACCGTAGTAGGCGATCTTGCCGCTGCTGACGGCGTCGTCCAGAAACCGGAGCGTCTCCTCCAGCGGAGTGATGGGGTCCCACGCGTGCAGCTGGTAAAGGTCGATCTGTTCCACGCCCAGTCGGCGGAGGGAACTGTCCAACGCTCGGGTCAGGCGGCGGCGGGAGGTGCCGACGTCGTTTGGGGCCGTTCCCATCGGAAAGCGGCCCTTGGTGGCGAGCACCACGCGGTCCTTGGCTTCCGGCCGCTGGGCCAGCCAGCGGCCGATGATCTCTTCCGAGGCTCCGGCGCTGTAAACGTCCGCGGTGTCGATGAAGTTGCCGCCGGCGTCGAAGTAGCTGTCCAGGATGGCATGGGATGCGTCTTCGGTGGCTTCGGCACCGAAGGTCATGGTTCCCAGCGCATAAGCGGAAACCACGGCGCCGCTGTGGCCCAGGGTTCGGTATTGCATGGTGCTCCTCGGGGGTCAGTTTTCGGTGGGGGTGGTCTTGTTGGAGTGGTAGGTCCGCCACGTGTGTTCAGGCTCGTAGCCCAACAGGCGCCGGGCTTTGTCGATCGACAGCATGGTCTCGTGTTCGCCCAGTTCCTTGGTCACGGTGACGTTGGGGAACACCTCCGCGGCGAGGCTGGCGCTGGAACGCGTCATGACAGTGTCCGCGTTCGCGATGATGAAAGCCTGGAACCCGGGCTGGCCGTTTTCCAGCGCACGCGCCACAGCCTGCGCGCCGTCGCGCCCGTCGATGTAGCCCCAGAGGTTCCACTTCCGCGCACAGGCGTCCGAATCGAACGACGGGAACCGTTCGTAGTCCTCAGGATCCATGACGTTGGAGAACCGCAGGCCCGCAATGCTCAGCTCCGGATCCCAGCGCGTCAGCTGGATCGCCATCTGCTCCTCGAGGTGCTTCACGAGTGAGTACGTGCTCTCCGGCCGGGCCGGGTATTCCTCATCCACCGGGATGTAGGGANACTCATGCCCGGTGCGGGAATGGCTCCCAGATGGACGATTGCGTCGAAGCCGTCATGCCGGTCGTCGAGACCCAGGAACACGTCAAGGACCTGGCCATAGTTGCGCAGGTCCACGATGGCCAGCCCGGGGCTCCTTTCCCCGGCCCGGTCCAGGTTCAGCACCTGGTGGCCGTCGTCGGTCAGCCTGCGGACCACGTGCCGTCCGAGTTTTCCGCTTCCGCCGGTCACTGCAATTCTCATGGGTATGCTCCTTCAGATGGTGTTACTCGGCGGGACCGATCTGGCCCGCCGCCAAAGCGCTAAGTCCCAGCACAACGGGACAACCCCGCTCGACTCCCGGTCAGGGTCGGCGGCTGGGGTTCGATGGCCCATGCGGCCTGGTGTAGATGGCAACTAGCCGAACGATCCCAGCCCGGAAACGGCTTTCGTGAGGGGTATGGGCACGACGCTACGCACTTTGTGGATACCTGTCAGCAGGGTTGCCCCGCCCTGCTTTTCCTAGGACTGCCAGACCTACCTTCGTTATAGAAAGCAGCGGCGCGACGACGGAGAATGGACGACATGGGTCAGAGCGGGGAGTTTGGAAATTTCCTGAAGGCAATGCGGTCAAGGCTGACGCCAGATCAGGCGGGCATAGCTTCCACCAGCGGCGCCCGGCAGGTTCCCGCGCTGCGACGCGAAGAGTGCAGAATCCCCGTCGGAGTGACAGTCGTCGTCGTTTCATCGATTGCTCCCTAGCGGCCCTTGTGGGCGCTGAAAACGGCGGTTACGGAGCAACCGATGGGGCATGGCGTAGCCTCATTCCATGCCTGAGATCACTTTGCCCATCCGCACCGAGCGTTTGATCCTGCGCCGGTTCGAAGGTGCGGACCTGGATGCCTTCCATGCCTACCATTCGCTGCCCGAGACGGCCCGCTTCCTGCCGGGGGAGGCCAAGAGCTACACCAAGTGTATGGAGTCCGTGGGCAAGTACGCCAACTTCGTCTTCGAGAAGGAGGGTGACTGGATATGCCTGGCCCTCGAGGCCGTGGACGGCCCGGGACTCCTCGGCGAGGTTGTGCTGAAGTGGCTGCCGGGCAGCGGGCAGGGCGAAGTCGGATGGAGCCTGGCGCCGGCCGCGCGGGGCAAGGGCTACGGGGCCGAGGCCGCGGATGCGGTGCTGAAGCTGGGGTTCGAGGAACTGGGGATGCACCGGATCGAGGCAAAGCTCGACGCCCTGAACACCGCCTCCGCCGCTCTATGCGAACGGCTGGGCATGCGGTTGGAGGCCCGGCTGGTGGACAAGTGGCATTACAAGGGCCAGTGGGCCACTGAGCTGATGTACGCGATCCTCGAGGACGAATGGCGCGCGCGGCGCCGGTGATCGACGCACGCGGTGATCGAGCCTGTCGAGATCTGACCGGTTGCTCCGTAACGGCCCTTTTGACCCCTGAAAACGGCGGTTACGGAGCAATCGATGGGTTATCTCAGGCCATTGACGGCCTCAGGCGCCGGGGACAGACTTTTCCTGTGCCTAGCTGTCGGCCAAGCCGGGCTGGCAACAGGCGTGTCCAAGGAGAATCCGATGCCCACCGTGGAAGAAACTGTCTACATTGCCCGCCCTCCACAGGAAGTCTTCAATTTCCTGTCAAAGGGCGAAAACATCCCCGTCTGGGACTCCTCGGCCGTCCATGCCGAAACGGTCGGGACCGAGCCCGTTGCAGTCGGAACCCGGGTTAAGGGCGCAAGCAAGGTGGTGGGCAGGAAATTCGACTGGACAACGGAGGTCATCGAATTCCAGCCTCCAACTCGCTTTGTGTCCCGCTCGGTGGAAGGAAAGCTGGAATTCACTGTCACCAATGTCTTGGAACCTGAAGGTGACGGGACCCGCCTGAGCTTCCGGATCGATGCGGCATCTGGCCTGGGCGGGGTGTTCGGCAAACTGGCCGACCGGTTCGTGGAACAAGCCCAGGCCCGGACCGTCCGTGCCAACCTCGAGACACTGGCCGAACTGCTGGCCGAGCACCCCGAATACGGCAGGGATGACGGCTGAGCCGCGAGATCCGGGTTTCGACAAGCTCAACCACCGGATTCGGCCCGGTGATCGAGCCTTGAAATCCAGGGGTCCGAGGGGGTTATTTGAGGCCGGCCCCGGGCAGAAGGTCCTTGGCGCCGAGGGAGTCGGCGATGAACGCGTAGTCCCACGCACGCTCGCGCCATTGGACATAGCGCCCGGACGCGCCGCCGTGGCCGCCGTCCATTTCGATCTTCATCACCACCGGCTCCGCGCCGGTGGTCTTGTTCCGCAGCTCCTGGACCCATTTGGCCGGCTCCACGTAGAGCACCCGCGTGTCGTTGAACGAGGTCACCGCAGCCACCTTGGGGTACGCAACTGAATGCACATTCTCGTACGGCGAATAAGACTTCATGTAGGCGTACACCGCGGGGTCCGTGATGGGGTTTCCCCATTCCTCCCACTCCAGGGCGGACAGCGGAAGCTCCGGGTCCAGGATGGTGGTGAGGGCATCCACGAACGGCACCTGCGCCACCACCGCGGCGTACTTTTCCGGTGCCAGGTTGGCCACCGCGCCCATCAGCAGCCCGCCTGCCGAGCCGCCCAGCGCCGCAACCCGGGACGGATCCACCCACCCGGACTTGGCCAGCCAGTCGGTGGCGTCCACAAAGTCGGTGAAGGTGTTCTTCTTGGCGAGCTTCTTGCCGTCCTCATACCAGTGCCGGCCCAGCTCGCCGCCACCACGGATGTGCGCGATCACAAACACCACGCCGCGGTCCAACAGCGACAGCCGCGCGATGCCGAAACCGGGGTCCATGCTCAGCTCGTAGGAGCCGTACCCGTAGACCAGGCCCGCCGCCGTCGAATCCTGTTTGACGCTCCTGTGCCGCAGAACAGAAAGGGGGACCCGCGTGCCGTCCGCGGCGTCGGCCCATTCGCGGGTGGCCACGTAGTCGCTGCCGTCGTAGCCACCCAGCACCGGGCTTTCCTTGCGGAGCAGCAGTTCGCCGGCGGGCTGCGCCGGGGTGGGCAGCACAAAATCGTAGACGCGCGACGGCGTGAAGTACGACGTGTAGCCCAGCCGGATGACCGGTGCCTCGTAGTCCGAACCGCCGACGCCGGCCGTGTACAGCTCCTCGTCGAACGCCGGTTCCACCGGAGCTTCCTGAGCGGGCGTACCGAGGCCGGCCAGTCCCATCACCTGGACGCGTTCGATGGTGTCTTTGCGGACTGACACAATCAGATGCGTGGAGGTGACGCCGGCACCGTTGACGCGGACGTCGTCGGAATGCTCGACGACGGTACTCCAGTGCTGCTCGGCCAACGGCTTGGCGAGCTCGGCGGGGTCCACCAGGGAGACCATGGAGTTGATGGCACCGCGGTTGTGGGTGAGCAGAATGCGTTCTGATTTTTCGCCGTCAGGACCGGTGAGCAGGAACGGCTCAGCCTCGTAGAGGACGCGCTCGTCCCGCGAAATCACGGTGGTGAGGGCCGCCGTCGGGTCATCGAAACGCAGCAGGCGGGTCTCGCTGTACTCGGAGCAGCCGATGCCCAGCACGAGGTGGCGCCTGTCAGAGGAGAGCTCAAAGCCCAACCACATGGCGACGTCGTCCTCCTGATAAATCACCTCATCGTCGGAGACCGGCGTGCCCAGGACGTGGGACTTGACCTGGTACGGGCGCCACGAATCGTCCACCACGGTGTAGAAAATGCGCGTGCCGTCGGGAGAGAAGCTGACGCCGTAGAAGATGTTCTCGATGACGTCCGGGAGGAGTTCCCCGGTGCGGAGGTCCTTGATGTGGAGGGTGAAACGTTCGTCGCCGGCGTTGTCCACGGCGTAGGCGTAGAGGTTCCCGTCCACCGTGACGGCCGATCCGCCCACCGAGAAGAACGGCTTGCCTTCGGCCTCGATGTTGCCGTCCAGCAGCACTTCCTCGCCGGGGATTTCGACGCCGGCCTCCACTGCGGGGGGAGTCCAGTCGGCAACGGGGTTGCCGGTGTCCTGGGCGCGGACGCGGCACTGGATGCCGTACTCCTTGCCCTCAACCGAGCGGCTGAAGTACCACCAGCCATCCTTGCGGTTTGGGACAGACAGGTCTGTCTCCTGCGTGCGGCCCTTGATTTCCTGGAAGATGGCCTCGCGCAACGGCTCCTGGTGGGCGGTGATGGCCTCCTGGTAGGCGTTCTCGGCCTTCAGGTGCTCAACCACTTCGGCAGATTCCTTCTCGCGCAGCCACTCGTAGTTGTCCACGAAAGTGTCGCCGTGGTGCGTCCGCTCGTGCGGGACCTTCTTGGCCACTGGGGGCGCGGGGGAGGAGGCGGCGGACGAAGTGGCGGAATCCTGCAGCGGAGTCTGGGTCATGCCTTCAATATATAGAGCCGGGCGGACAAAATGGCCGCCGTTCGCTACCGGGGTAGCGCCCTCCTGCAGCCGGGCCGGACGGGCCGCTAAGTTACCGGCCGGAACCCCTTGAATCGCCCTTCGCCGGGTGCTAGAACGGCATTACCGGGAGGATCCGGACGCGTTCTTTTTCATCTGCCTCTTAGGGCGGTTAGCCGTTTCGGCACGCCACAGCGCCAGATAGCGCATCGGCAGTCTGCGGGCGACCCTTCCGATACGGTGGTCCCCGGCCTGGCCGGGGGCCACTTTTATGCGTCCCTGGCCATGCTGGTGCGGGTTGCCGCAGAACGCGGAGCAGGGACCTTGACAGGGCGTAATAATCGCGGGCTAATTGTAAGCACTCTTAGTAATATTGGGGGCGATGATGCGAAACCTAATACCGAAAGGCACCCTCCGGAAGATGCTCCTGCCGCCCACGTACGGCTTGCACCTGGCACGGGGCGCCGAGTTCACGGTGCTCTCCGTCGAAGTCTGGAGCAGTTGCCTTGTGGTCAACATCCACGTGGAGTCCGCTGCCGGGAGAGCCATCCCGGAAATTGCCATCGAAGACCATTGGGGCACGCAATACACATTCCGGGACTCCGCCAGCGTGGGCTCCCGGAACCTGCAGGTCTTCACCCCGTCCGTGCCGCCCGGCACTAGGAGCCTGACCATCAGGTCCACCGACAACGACGCCGACGCGCGCCTGGTGGTGACGTTTGCCGTCCCGCGGATGCAGGAAGCCGACCAAGCAGCCAAGGCGCCGGTTTCCCGCCCGGTCCGACTGCGCCGTCCGGCCTAGAAGCAGGTCGGACTAGAACGCACTCACAGCCGGAGTGAGAGAGGGTTCGGGAAATTTCTGCAGGATGTGAGAGAGCGTTGATGGCGGGGCAGGCGTATCCTGATCACGCAAAGGCGTACCCGCCCAGCGTGAGAGGGGAAGTTCCATGACCATCCCGCCAGTGCACGAACCAGAGCCGTTCCCGCCGGAACCAGGCCCGGACCCCTTCAATCCGGGGCCCACCCATCCCGGCCACCCGGGACCGGACAGGCCCAGCCCGACGCCGGAACCTCCCGGACCGCTGCCCGTCCCGGATCCGGGGCCCGCACCGCTGCGCCCGGATCCCACCCGGAGTTAAGTCACCGATGAAACGGCCCCTGGCACAGCCAAGGGCCGTTTCACTTGGTGCCCGCCAGTACCCGGACCGTGTTGCCCGGCGTACTACCCGCCCGCGTACTCGGGCAGCCGGCCTTCGCGCATGGCAGCCGCCACCTGGGCGATCCCGCCGTAGTCCGGGAATACGACCGACGCCCCTCCTGGTGCTGTGCCCACCCCGGCAGTCGGCAGGGTCAGGCTCACCACGGCGTTGGGGTCGATGCCGCGCATGCCGTAGGCCAGGATCGCGACGCCCACAGGATCAAAGCCCTGGTCCACTGTGAGGTAGCCGGATGCGAAATTCACCAGGGCCCGCACCGCGGTCACGTCGTGCA
Source organism: Pseudarthrobacter raffinosi (assembly GCF_023913835.1). Classification (NCBI taxonomy): domain Bacteria; kingdom Bacillati; phylum Actinomycetota; class Actinomycetes; order Micrococcales; family Micrococcaceae; genus Pseudarthrobacter; species Pseudarthrobacter raffinosi. Next base: position 16,545 of record NZ_JAMXBG010000017.1, read on the forward strand.
GGGCGCCGTCGCTGGTGAGCCGGGCGAGGATGGCGCGGAGGAACGTCTGCTGGTTCCTGACCCGCTGGAAGTCGCCGTCGACGAAGGCGTAGCGCTCGCGGACGAATTCCAGTGCCGCCTGGCCGTCGAGGTGGTTCACCCCCGGTGTGAAAACGTGCTGCGTTTCGTGAGTGGACTGGAACGGCACGGTGACGTTCACGTCAATTCCGCCCAGCCCGTCGGTGAGCGTCTTGAAACCGTGGAAGTCCAGCATGAGGGTGTGGTCGATGTGGGTCCCCATCAGGGACTCCACCGTGCGGGTCGCGAGCGGTATGCCGCCCACTTGCAGGCTGTCGTTGATCTTGGAGAACCCGTAGTCGGGGATGCTTACGTACAGGTCGCGCATGAGGGAGACCACGTGCACACTGCGGCGGTCGGCCGGGACATGAACCAGCATGAGCGTGTCGGCGCGGTGGTCCTGCGATTCGCCCGTGGCTGCGGTGTGGGCTGCCTGCTCCCGGGCGTTCGCGCGGCTGTCGCTGCCGATCACCAGGATGTTCATGGGCGTGGCGGGGAGTTCCGCGATGGGTTCGGGCGGCGGGGGAGGGGCCGGTGCTGGGGGCGGTGGCGGTGTCGTCTCCGAAGGAGTGGGGGTGGCGGTGTCAGTGATGGTGGGCACCGGGGCCGCAACTTCCGCGGCAGGCTTGGTGAACAGCAGGGCGGACACGGCGACGACCGCAACCAGTAGCAGCGACAGCGCCGCCGCGATCATTCGGCGCCGTTTCAGTGCGGCAGGCGCAGCAGGCTCGGGGCCGGAATTGCCGGGGCCGATCGGATCAGGACCGCTTGGGGTGCTCGCCATGACTTAGTGTCCGCCCTCGGACCCGGTTACGGCTACAACGCGGAGCGTGTCGTTTCCATGCTGTAACGTACGACGGCGGCTCGCCGGGTTCAGTGGAAAGCCCCGCAGTGCGGGGCGGACTAGGCTCTTGGTCAGGAACGGGATATCTGTGGGGGATCTGATGGAAAATACGAAGCCGGTTCTGCTTGTCACCAGCCGGGCGGCCTGGGAGAAGCAGTACGAGCGTTACAAGCGAATGGGCAAGCGGCTGAATACGGTCCAGGGGCTGCTCTTTCATCCCATTCCTGGCCAGCCTGCTGTTTCTGGCAGGTGTGCTCTTCCCCTTGGTTGCAGGGGTTACTCCTGAGGCGGCGCCTGCCCCTCGCTAACGCCGGCTTGCCCGGGAGCGTTTAGGCGAGAGTGTTCAGGCGCGCGTGCCGCAGAATGGAAACAATGGCCGGAGCCAGTTCGTCCTCCATCTGGTGGTAGATCTCGGGGCTGCGCCGGTAGGGGTCGATGATGTCGTTTTCGGAAGAATCCGCGGGCAGTGACAGGTGCCGGACGGACGCAGCGCGCGCGGGCAGCCCCCGCCAGAAGGCGGTGTTGGCACTGAGGGGACTACCGCCGTCGTCCGCTACCGGAACGTTTGCGGCACTGTCCGCACGCTCGTCCAGGACGTCGAGCATGCGGGCAAACTCGCGGATGGTGAAGGTGCGCTTGAGCAGGGAGGCGTCCAGCTGGAGCACTTCGCCGCGGTGGCCCGAGGTCATGGTGAGGACCAGGTCCACACCGCGCAGGATCTTGCTGGTCAGCTGCCGCGAGACGAAACCGTCCGGGTTCCCGCCGAAGGTGCGCACGATGTCGCCGGACAGCGGCTGCATCGGATCGCCCACCATGGCCCGGGTTCCGGCGCTGGTGACCTCAAATCCGCCCGGCATCACCTGGTCCAGCCCGGCCTGCAACAGCCGTTCGGCCACGGGAGAACGGCAGATGTTGCCGGTGCAGACCGTCAGGATCCTCACGGGTGCGGGGGCAGATGAGGGGGATTCCACGGAACTTCTCTTTCCAGCCGATGCGCCGGACCGGTGCGGCCCGTCGTACCTTTCAACTTAACACGTGCGGGTGCCGACGCCCCCAGCACCCGGATGCCGCCGTCGTGATATTTCGAGCGAAGACCCATCCTTGTAGGCATGGTGGTACGAATCACACTTGACTACAGGGATTCCCCTGTTGGCGCTGACCAAGGAGTGAATCGTGAAACGGAATACAAAGTTGGTTTTTGGTGGTGCCGGTGTGGCACTGCTGGCGGCTGCGTCGCTGGGTGCCATGCCGGTAATGGCCCAGAGCCCAAAGTCCGCGGAGAAAACAGTCACGCTGAGAGCCACCCTCACGGAGCTTAACGGCTCCGGGGCTGCGGGCACAGCCACTGCTGTTGTCCGCAACCAGAAGATCCAGCACATCGAGGTCCACGCCACCGGGTTGACGCCCGATGCCCCGCACGCCCAGCACATCCATTACGGCAACCAGGCCCTGAACGAGTGCCCCACGCTGGCGCTGGACAGCAACGGTGACGGACGGCTGAATACTGTCGAGGGTGTTCCGGCCTACGGCCCGGTTGTGGTCTCGCTCAACACCACCGGTGACACCACCCCCGCCAGTTTCCTGGACGTTTCCCGGTTCCCCGTCTCCCAGGACGGCAGCTATGACTACAGCCGGGACAACATCGAATTTACTGATGTAGCCGGGACCGGCTACCCCGGTGCCGGCGGGCTCGGTACCGCCAAGCAGATCGCTGACTCCGTCCGCGAAGGCGAGGGCGTCCTGGTGATTCACGGGCAGGACTACGACGCCAACGGAACCTACAACTTCAGCGATCCTGAAGGTGCCAGTGAGCTTGACCCGAACCTCCCGGCAGAGGCCACTGACCCCGCCGCCTGCGGCGTCCTGCGCTAAGCGCGCATTTCCCCGCTCTTCGGGCCCCAGCAAGGCTTACCCCAGTGCCGTGCTGGGCTTGAAGATGGCAATGAACGGCAAGAGGCAGGGCCTGCCCGCACTCCGCGGACAGGCCCTTCCTGCTGCCTTCCCGTGACCGGGTCAGACGGCGTCCGAGGCGCGGAAGGTGGCCCCGCCGTCCGTGGATACGACCAGTCCGGCAGAGGTGGCGGCCCAGACCCAAGGGTTCGCGCCTGAACCCTCCACCGCCGCTATCGCCTGGACCTCCCCTTCGATCCGCCCCGTCCGGGACCAGGTGGCCCCGCCGTCAGCCGAATAATGTACGGAACCGTCCGGTTCCACGCCTATGGCTTCGGTGGGGCTGGCGAAGGTCACGAACTGGATCACCGGGGCGGCCGGGGTGAGGGCCCAGGTCTTGCCGCCGTCGGTGGAGCGCTGCACCCCGTCGCGGGTGGTCGCCAGGACCGTGTCACTGAATGGGTCCGCGGCCAGGGCCGCCGGGCTGAAGCCGGCGGCCTGAACGGACCAGGTCTTCCCGTCAGGGCTCGTGCGCAGGGTCCCGTCAAAGGCCACGATGCCGGACTTGGCCGAGGTGAGTGCGTGGAAGTCCGATTCGCCTTGGCGGGAGAGCTGCTCCCAGGTCTTGCCGCCGTCGGTGGATTGGATCAGGCCCAGTGGGTTAGGCAGGTCTGAGCCCGGCCCAGGGTGGCCCGAGGCGTAAAACAGGCCTTGGCCAGGGCCTGCGGTGAAGCCCATCAGGTCGTTGGTGCTGCCGATTTTGGTGGCGGGATGTGCGGTGACGTCGTAGAGACCATCGTGGGTGGCCAGGAGAACCTGGTCCGTTTCGCGGTTCACGGTGAGGCCGTGTATGTGGCTGCTGGGCAGGCCGGACGCGGAGTTGGTCGGGGCAGCGGTGCTCGCGGCCGGCGACGAAGCGGGTGTGCAGGCGGCAACAGTGAGCAGAAATGCGGTCGCCGCGGCGGCGGCCGAAGCGGGACGGTAACGGTTGAATGTGCGCGCGGGCATGGGATTCTCCAGGTGGCGGAACGAAAAGTATGGGTGGTCAGGCACCGGCCCGTGGCCGGGCCGGTGCCTGGGGGTGCTGGCTACAGGGTGGCCAGCAGGTCCTTCATTTCCTGGATTTCGGTTTCCTGGGCCGTCACGATGTCTTTGGCCAGCTGGACCGCTTCGGGGTTCTTTCCTTCGGCGCTTTCGGTCTTGGCCATCATGACAGCGCCTTCGTGGTGGGCGATCATCTGGGTCAGGAACAGCCTGGACGCCTCGGTGCCCTGGGCCGCACCGAGGGCGGTCATGTCCTCCTCGCCCATCATGCCGGACATGCTGTGCCCGCCAGCCATCGCAGACGGCACTTCCGTGGACTGGTTCCAGCTCTTAAGCCAGCTCGTCATTTTCTCGATTTCGGGCCCCTGGGCGGCTTTGATTCTGGTGGCCAGGGCGCTCACCGTCGCCGGGATGCCTTCCTTCTTCAGCATCAGGTCCGACATTTCCACGGCCTGGGCGTGGTGCGGGATCATCGTCTGGGCGAACACGGCGTCGGCTGCGTTGAAGTCGGCAGCTGCCGGGACAGAGCTGGAGGACATTCCGGAGCTGCCGTGGTTCATGCCCGGCACGCTGCCTCCGTCGGAACCGGCGGAACCGGTGGAGCAGCCGGCCAGGGCAATCGCCGTAGCGATGGTGAGGGCGGAAATGGTCAGGGTCTTTTTCATCAAAATCAGGGTCCTTCGAAGTCAGCCGGCGTCAGGCGCCGTTGCGGATGCGTGCGGTGGTGGGGCCGGGTTGGCCGGCCCCGGCGTATGCGGGGTGGCTGGGCAGCGTCAGTGGCTGCGCAGGGTGCGCCGGACAGGACGCGGCGCAGGGCAGTTTTACGTCCGGCTGATGCAGAGGTCGCCGGGGGAAGGACTGCCCGGTAGATAGGCATAGGTGGTAGTGGCCACGGCGGCACCGGTGACGTTGAAGGCCGGGAACGGCGTGCTGCCGGGCAGCGGTGCCGACAGGGAAGTGTTCGCCGGGGACAGGACGCAGGCAGCGTCCCCGGCGGCCATCGCCGGGCAGCTGCCGGGAGACGTGCAGGGCGACGCCGTCCCGGACACCGGTGCCGCCGGATCCAGCGGTGCCACCAGAGCGTCGGCAGTGGAGGACTGGGCTGCCGGGTGGCCCCCATGTACAGCATGGGAGCCTTGGATCTGCGTCAGGGTCATGTCCGTGCCGGCAGAGGCCGCCGTGGGCATGGTGTGGGCGCCGGACATAATGTGCATCCCGAAAATCCCGGCGATGACAGCGAGCAGCCCGGTCAGCAGCCCTGCACGCCGGAGGAGCGCCATGAAGGGGCCGGGTGCTGTTGCTGCCATGGCGTTCCTCCTGCTCGTGTGGGCGGGCCTTTTGGTTTAACCGTACCGGGTTGACCTTTGCCGGGTGGTTCGCTGGTTCAACGTACCTGCGCGGGATTCAGTTTCACGCGGCGCAGCAGCTGGGCGTTCAACGCCACCACGATGGTGGACACTGACATCAGCACAGCGCCGGCCGCGGGGGACAGCACCACCCCGGCGAAGGCCAGCACGCCCGCGGCCAACGGGACGGACAAGACGTTGTAGCCGGTGGCCCAGATCAGGTTCTGCCACATCTTCCGGTAGCTGGCCCGCGACAGGTCCACCATGGACAGCACCGCGCGGGGGTCATTGCCGGCCAGCACCACGCCGGCCGATTCCATCGCCACGTCCGTGCCGGCGCCGATCGCGATGCCGACTTCAGCCCTGGCCAGGGCCGGGGAGTCGTTGACGCCGTCGCCCACCATCGCCACTTTCAGCCCACGGCCCTGGAGCTCGGCGACCTTTTTGTCCTTGTCCGCCGGGAGGACTTCGGCGAAGACTTCGTCAATGTGCAGCTCTTCGGCGACGGCCAGGGCCACCTGCCGGGCGTCACCGGTGATCATGGCAACCTTGATGCCCCGGTTCTGCAGAGCCGCCACTGCCTGCCGGGATTCCGGGCGGACGGCGTCTTCGAGGCTGACGGCTCCCAGGACACTGTTCCCGTCGATCACGTGCAGCACGGCGGCGCCGCGGTCCATCCACGTCCGGGTGGAGCGGGCCAGCGGTTCAGGCTCGACGGCGCCGAGCTCGCGCAGGAGCGCGGGTCCGCCGACGTGAACTGTCCGCCCGTCCACGGTGGCACGGACGCCCCGGCCGATGAGAGACGAGAAACCGGTGGCATCCGGGATGGTCAGGTTCCGATGGCGGGCGGCACGGACGATGGCCCGTGCTACGGGGTGTTCACTGTCGGATTCCACCGCAGCGGCCAGGGCCAGCAGGCGGTCTGTATCCCCGCCCGCAACGGCGGCGATGTCCTTCAGGTCCGGTTCGCCGGTGGTGAGGGTACCGGTCTTATCGAAGAGGACAACGTCGATGGTCCGCATCCGTTCCAGGGCCATCCGGTTCTTGATCAGCACCCCGGCGCGGGCGGCCTGTTCCGTGGAGATGGCGATGACCAGCGGGATGGCAAGGCCCAGAGCATGGGGGCAGGCGATCACCAGGACGGTCACGGTGCGGGTGACTGCCTCCGGGACGCTGCCCAGCAGGGTCCAGACGATGAAGGTAATGATGCCCGCGCCGGCGGCGAAGTAAAACAGGAACCCCGCGGCCCGGTCGGCCAGCGCCTGCGCCTTGGACGAGGAAGCCTGCGCCTCGGCGACCAGCCGCTGGATGCCGGCCAGCGCGGTGTTCTCGCCGACGGCGGTCACGCGGACCCGGACGGTGTTATCCGTGGCGACGGTCCCGGCCACCACTTTGTCTCCTGGAGCGCGGGGCACGGTTTTGGATTCGCCGGTGATCATGGACTCGTCGAACTCGGCCTGGCCTTCGACGACGGTTCCGTCGGCCGGCATGCGGGCACCGGAGCGGACCAGGACAATGTCGCCTTCGCGGAGTTCGGACACGGGCACGGTCTCCGTGCCGGAGCCGGTGATGCGGTCGGCCTCATCCGGAAGTAAGGCCGCGAGGGCGTCCAGGGCGCCCTGCGCGGAACCGAGGGCCCGCATTTCGATCCAGTGGCCCAGCAGCATGATCGCGACCAGCAGCGCCAGTTCCCACCAGAAGTCCAGGTCGAACCCGCCGATGCCCAGGCTAGTGACCCAGGACGCGGCAAACGCGACGGTGATGGCCATGGCGATCAGCAGCATCATCCCCGGGCTCCGGGTCTTCAGTTCCTGCAGTCCGCCTTTGAGGAACGGCTGGCCTCCGTAGAGGAAAATCACCGTTCCCAGCACGGCCGGGATCCACGTTGAGCCGGGGAATTTCAGGGGCTCATAGCCCAGGAGGTGGCCGACCATCGGGCTGAAGTACACCACGGGCACGGACAGGACCAGGGTGAGCCAGAACCTGTTCTTGAACATGGCGGTACTGTGCCCGGCGTGCTGCCCGTGGCTGTGGACCGCGTGGTCGTCGTCGTGAGCACCATGCTGCTCGTGGGCGTGGCCGGCGTGATCTACGGGCGGGCTTGCCACCGCCGTTGCCTGGCCCGGTACGGGGCTCGGGGGCTGGTGGCCGGCGTGGTCTTTCCCGCCGTGGTGATCGTGGTGGTTTTCCATTGGTGCCCTCCTGTTGGGGGGAGTGTTCCCTGACGGCGTCAGCAGGACTGTCATCAGGGCGGGAGGTGGACTACCTGCTGCTGAGGCTGTACCCGGCGGCGGTGACGGCGTCCCGGACGGAGGTTTCCGTGTGGGGCCCGGAGACGCTTAGGCGCGAGGTCCCGCCGGCGACGAGTTCGACGGCGGCTGATGTCACGCCGTCGAGCGCGGTGACTGCCTTTTCAACGGTCTGGACACAGTGACCGCACGTCAGGCCGGTGACGGAGTACTCCGTACCTTCTGCCTGGTGTGACAGCTGCTTCGCTGAAGGGGTGGAGCAGCAACTGCACCCTGCAGTTTCAGCTGCAACGATGGGCAGTTCGGTCCGGACCGGGGATGCACTCATATCAGTTCTGTCCTTTTGCAAGAGAGGTGTGATGAGGTGCTGGGGTTGAACGGCTGTAAGGGCCGGAATTGCAAGGGCCTGGACAAACCACTTCACTGGCAACACCCAAAGAATACCCCCATGGGGTATATCTTGCAATGTGCCGACGCCCACAGCACCGGGGGAGCGGGCGGCCGAGCGCTCGCCTTACCGCCAGGACAGTCAGCCGTGGCTGGGTTCCCCGGTGACGGTGTGGTCGGCGTGGTTCAGGCCTTCCAGGACAAGTCGGGCCAGATGGCCGTCCGCGATGCTGTAGACCACCCTGCGACTGACCTTCTGCGTGCTGACGAGGCCGCTGAAGCGGAGCTTGGCCAGATGCTGGCTGACTGAGGTCCGGGAGGCTCCGGTGCGTTCCACCAGGGTGGTGACGTCGGCCGGTTCCTGGGTCAGGAGCCAGAGAATGTGCAGGCGGGTGGGATCGGAGAGCATCCGGAACGTGGCCGTGGCGGCATCCAGTCGGCGGGCATCAGGGAGCCGGGGATGGTGAAGGCTCGGTGTGGTGACGACTTGGGCCTCTTCCACCGGATCACCCTTTCATGATGGCCGGTTCTGGGCCGGTCCTGGAGGCAGCCGGCCAGAATTTCACGGCCGCTGCTGTACTGATCATAGCCACCACTGCCAGGACGGCGGCGGCTGCGGGCTGGCCGGCGGACGCGCCGATCCAGCCGGCTACCGGGTAGGTGATGATGAAGCACGCGTGGGAGAGGGAGAACTGGGCGGTGAAGATGTAGGCCCGCGTGCTTTCCGTTGCGGAGCGGCGCAGTAACCGGGCCGAAGGGGTGCTGATCATCGAGTTCCCGGCGCCGAGTGCCGCCCAGAGCCCCAGCAGCATCAGCCACGGACCGGCCGTCGCCAGCAGGACAAACGTGCCGGCGAGGCCAAGGCCAAGAAGCGCAGCTCCGGACATCATCAACGAACGGTCGGCCAACCGGTCCAGCGCCCAGGGTGCGCTGAGCGCGACGGCCATCGAACCGGCGCCGTAACAGGCCAGGGCAATGGCGACGTCGGCGTTGGATCCTGCGAACAGGTCCCGGGTATAGACCACCGTGTTGACCAGCACGAGGGATGTAGCGGCCGCCACGGCCAGGTTCAAAGCCAGGAGGCCGCGCAGTTCCGGCGTTCTCGCGAAGATCCTCGCGCCGAGGGTGGTGCGGTGCCAGAGTGATCCTTCCTGACGGGCCGCCGGTGCTGCAGGCAGTCTGGTGGTCACCACCAATGCCGCAGAGAACACAAAGCCCGCCACGGTGCCGAGAAAAAGTTCGTGGAAGGAAAGTACGGACAGGAGTCCTGCGGCCAGGGCCGGGCTGACCAGGGATTCCAGGTCATACGCGAGACGGGAGAGTGACAAGGCCCGCGTGTACTGCCGTTCATCGGGCAGCACCACGGGGATCAGGGACTGGAAGGCCGGCGTGAACGTAGCCGAGGCACTCTGAAGGACAAATATCAGCACATAGATTTGCCAGGCCTGATCCACCGCGGGCAGCATCAGGGCGATTCCGCCACGGATCAGGTCCGCTGCAACCAGGACCGGCTTTTTTGGCAGCTTTTCCACCAGTGCCGCCATGACTGGCGCGACGAAGACGTAGGCCAGCATCTTTATGGTCAGCGCTGTCCCGAGCACGGCCCCGGCCTGCGCTCCTGCAAGGTCGAACGCCAGCAGTCCGAGGGCCACAGTCAGCAAACCGGTCCCCAGCAACGCAACAATCTGGGCTGAGAAGAGCTTCCGGTAGGCGCGGACGGCCAGAACTTCGATCATAAGGATCCCTCAATCAATATGTGCGTACCTATGCACCTATTGTAGACGGCTAAACCCCAGTGCCGTACAGGGCCAACCTTGAACGGGTGCACGGGAAACTCTTGGTCACCAGCTCTATTTCCCGAATCTAGACTAAGACTTGCTTACTGTGCCCCTGTTTTTAGATAAAGATGTCTTTCTGTTCACTAGTGTTACGCGGGTCACAGAGAAGGAAGGACGCCGTAGCAATGACTGCAACACAAGCACAAAACGTATCCCGCTCCTCAACAGGGACCCTGCTTGCCTCAAACTCGTCCTGGACCGAGCTGAAACGGGCCGCCGGAGAACTGCAGCAGATCCAGGTGAAGGACGGCTCGATACCTGATCCGGGGGACCATGACCGCGCCCTGTACGAGGTCGCCACGATCACCGCTTCAATCAGGGATTTGGCCCCTTCGTTCCCGCACGATGCGGAGTATCTGGCCCGGCTCGAAGTTGACTTCGAGCGGTGGGCTGCCTCCTCGTTCGGGGTCCCGGACTTCCTGGATTCTCTGCTCGCATTCCAGCCACAGCAGCACCGAATCGACGGACTGCCGCATCTGGTGGTCTTCCCTATGTATACGCAGAACGGCAGCCCGAACCGCTTCGTGGAGGCCGTGCTGTTCGAAGTAGTGTGGCCGGAGTTCATCGCTGAACTCGAAGGTGCAGAGTATTCGAACCAGCTTTTCGTACCCATTCGCTTCATCGACTTCACACCAGGCTATGACACGAACTCGGCGGTGTTGTTTCCTGAGAGCGTAGCCGTCCGTGAAACGCCGCAGTTCACCTGGGGTGGTATTTTCGCGGATCGCGAGGCTGAGCGGTTCCGGAGGGTGGTGGCCGCAGCCAGCGACATCACGTCCCTCACTCTCCCCGACGGAGCGCGGCGGCTGCTTGAAGACCCTCAGCTGGCCATGGAAACCTTCGTGATGTGGGATCTGATCCATGACAGGACGCACATGCGCGGGGATCTGCCGTTTGATCCGTTCATGATCAAGCAGAGGATGCCGTACTTTCTCTACACCCTGGAAGAGCTGCGGTGCGATCTGACGGCATTCCGTGAATCCGTCCGTATCGAGAGGGATGAGAACGCGCCGCCGGAGGCGCGAAACCACGCGAAACTCGTCCAGTATGCCGTAATCTTCGACCGGATTTTCCGGTTCGCGATGACAGGAAACCGGGTCCGCAATTACACGGCCTTGGCGGTCAGCTCCTTTTCGCCTGGATGCACCAGCACAACGTGCTTCATTGGACGGACTCGAAACTGTCCATCGACTGGTCGGAAGCGCCAGAAGTAGTTATCGAACTCGGGAAGCGGATCGAGGAGCTGTACTGGCGTTCAATTGACCGCCCGAAAACCGCTCACTGGCTTGCGGCCTATGAATTCATCAGCGCCACAGTCACCCCGAACCCCGCATCCCACTGGGCCAAGGGGCCCCAGGCGCTGGCCCTTGACGGCCCTCCTCGGGGCCTGACCGACCAGGTGCTTGATGACGAGTTCCCACTTTCAATGTTCTACGAAGCACTGGAGAAAAAGATGAGAAACGTCATCGAATCCACGGCCGGAATCACCGGCGAGCCCAACGGCGGCAACAGCCGCAAGGACGCGGCATGATGGCTCCCGACGGACCCAGGACGGTCATGGTGGCCGGCTCCACCAGCGAGGCCGGGACCGCCGTCGTATCGGCCCTCAGCGGCGCCGGATTCCGCGTCGCCGCCGTGGACCTGGACACTGAGCGCGTGCAAAACCTCGCACAGTCCTGGCCCAACGTCACCGGCTACACCTGCAACCTCGCAGAACCCGCGGCCGTCCGGGAACTGGCGTCCTCGGTCCGCCGGGACCTTGGACCCCTCGATGGCCTGATCCACTTGGTGGGCGGCTGGCGCGGCGGCGACGGCATACCTGGGCAGGAGGACTCCGACTGGGACTTTCTGCACACCAGCGTCCTGACGACACTGCGAAACACCAGCCGCGCCTTCTACGACGACCTTGAAAAGTCCCCGGCGGGCCGGCTGGCCATCGTGTCTGCCCAGGCAGCTGCCAATCCCTCAGCAGGTGGTGCCGCCTACGCAGCGATCAAGGCCGCTTCCGAGGCCTGGACGCTGGCGGTGGCCGACGGCTTCCGCAGCTCACAATCCGGCAGCACGAACCACCGGCAACCGCAGCGGTCAGCTGCCGTCGTGTTCGTGGTCAAGGCCCTCGTCGACGACAAGATGAAGGCTTCCCAGCCCGACCGGAAATTCCCGGGATTCACCCATGTGAAGGATCTCGGAGCCGCTTCGGCCGCCCTGTTCAGCAGGTCCGCCGCCGAACTCAACGGTTCCCGCCTACCCCTGGTCTGATCTTTCACCTATGTCCCGACCGGCAAGCAGGTAGGGAGATCGACCAAGCGCCAGTACCGGCGCGCCCGCACGCCGACCTGCGTGCAGGCAGTCAGAAAACAATCCCATTCATGGGCCACACCAACCAAGAGGTAAACAATGTCGTTTTCTCCGTCCAAGAGGACAAAGGCACTGGCGAGTCTCGCCATCGGCCTTCTTGCTCTGACCGGTTGCACCAATGCATCACAGACCTCGGGGGGAGCTGCCCCGGGTTCCACTGGCTTTGATCCCGCCTCTGTGGCCAGGGACGATGCCCTCGCCGCGAGCGTACCTGAGGCCATCAGGAGCAAGGGCACCCTCACGGTGGGTGCCGACACAACGTACGCACCTGCCGAATCCCTGGGCGGCGCCGATGGCCAGACCCCGGTGGGCTACAACGTGGATTTCGCCAAGGCCATCGGTGCGACCCTCGGCCTGAAGGTCAAGGTCCAGACGTCGGAATTCACGGGAATCCTGCCCGCTCTCGGTGCCAAGTACGATCTGGGAATCTCCTCCTTCACAATCAACGCGGAGCGTCTGAAGGCCGTCAACATGGTCAGCTACTTCAATGCCGGCACGTTGTGGGCCGTCCAGAAGGGCAACCCGAAGAATTTCAGCGTCGATGACATCTGCGGCAAAACCGTAGGGGTGCAGACCGGCACCACCCAGGAGGACCCCGACGTCTCCGGCCGGTCCAAGGCATGCACGGATGCCGGAAAACCGGGCGTCAACGTCGTCACTTTGAAAACGCAGACAGATGTGACCACCCGTCTGGTGAACGGCAGCATCGACGCCATGGCCGCCGATTCCCCCATCATCGGCTATGCCCTCTCGCAGACCGGCGGCAAGCTGGAGCCCCTGGGCGATGTTTACGCTGCGGCACCGCAAGGTATCGCGGTCGCCAAGAGCGACACCGCCCTGTCCGAGCTCATGAAAAACGTCATGAACAAACTCATCAGCGACGGGACCTACGGGAAAATCCTGGACACCTGGAGCAACACCACGGGCGCCGTCACGAAGTCTGAAGTGAACCCGGCGGTAGGGAATTGAGCAGCCTCGCACCCACCGATACCAGCGACCGCAGGACCATTGCCGCGCACCGGAAACCGGAACTGATCGACGCCGTTCCGGTCCGCCATCCCGGCCGCTGGGCCGGCGCCGTCCTCATCCTGCTGTTCGCCGCGCTGCTGGGCCAGAGCCTGGTCACCAATACCAATTTCCGCTGGGACATCGTCGGCACCTATTTCATGGACGTGCTCGTCATCCAGGGCATCGGCTGGACGTTGCTGCTGACAGTCCTCTCGATGGCGATCGCCATCTTGCTGGCCATTCTCCTGGCCTTCATGCGCCAGTCGGACAATCCCCTGTTCCGCGGCGTGAGCTGGACCTGGGTCTGGTTCTTCCGCGGCACACCGGTCTACACCCAGCTGGTGTTCTGGGGCCTCATCTCCGTTCTTTATCCCAAGATCGCCCTGGGGATTCCGTTCGGACCGGAACTGTTCAGCTTCAGCACCCAGGACGTAATCACCGCCTTCATGGCAGCAATCCTGGGACTGGGGTTGAACGAGTCAGCCTATCTGGCCGAAATTTTCCGCGCCGGCCTGAAGTCCGTCGACTCCGGCCAGATGGAAGCCGCCGAGGCCCTGGGGATGCGCAAGTCCAAAATCATGTGGCGGATCATTCTGCCCCAGGCCATGCGCGTCATCGTGCCACCCACCGGCAATGAGACCATCGGGATGCTCAAGACCACCTCGCTGGTGCTCGCGGTGCCGTTCACCCTGGACCTGACATTCGCAACCAACGGCATCGCCAACCGCAGCTACCTGCCCATTCCGTTGCTGATCGTGGCCGCCCTCTGGTACCTGGTGATCACCAGCATCCTGATGGTGGGCCAGTACTACGTTGAGCGCCACTTCGGAAAGGGCGTGGACAACATCGTCCCTGCCCCGGTCAAGCCGACCCCTGCGGCCGCCGCAGCCAAAGCACCCAAAATAAAGGATGAGCTACCGTGACCATCACCAACGACCTCATGACGAAGGAGGCCCTCGTCCGGATTGACGGGGTCCACAAGTACTTCGGAGAGCACCATGTGCTCCGCGGGATCGACATGACGGTCCGGCAGGGCGAGGTTTCCGTCCTGATCGGCCCGTCCGGGTCCGGGAAGTCCACGTTGCTGCGCTGCATCAACATGCTGGAAACCATCAGCGCCGGCCGGATCCACGTCCGCGAAGAAATGATCGGCTACCGCGAGAACCGCGGCCGCCTGCATGACCTGACCATCAAAGAGATCGCCGCCCAGCGTCGGGAGATCGGCATGGTCTTCCAGCGCTTCAACCTCTTCCCGCACCGTACGGCGCTACAGAACATTATCGAGGCGCCCACCCAAGTCAAGCGGCAATCCAAGGTGAAGGCCAGATCACGCGCGATGGAACTTCTGGACCGTGTCGGTCTCGGAAACCACGCCAACCACTATCCCGCGCAGCTCTCCGGTGGCCAGCAGCAGCGCGTGGCCATCGCCCGTGCATTGGCGATGGAGCCTGAACTGATGCTCTTCGACGAGCCGACCTCGGCCCTGGACCCGGAACTCGTGGGCGAAGTGCTCAACGTGATGAAAGACCTGGCCAAGTCCGGCATGACTATGATCGTGGTCACCCACGAGATCGGCTTCGCGCGCGAGGTCGGAGACACCCTGACCTTCATGGACGGCGGCATCGTCGTCGAAAGCGGCAAGCCGCGCGACGTCATCGCCAATCCGCAGCAGGCCCGCACCCAGGAGTTCCTCTCCAAAGTTCTCTGACGGCTCAACCCAGGCGGTCCGGGCGTGATGTCCGAAGCGGATCATGCCCGGACCGGCATTGGTGCCTACGGTGAAGGATGATGTTGGTCTAGATTCGTGGAATGGGAACAGTTGGAGTGACGCAGTGACGAACCCCGGAGCGGACAACCAGGAGGAGGATCTGCTCGCGTTGACCATGAGCGTGGAGGACTGGCTGTTCATCGACGGGACCATTGACAACACCGTCGCCATTGCTGCCGTGGACGGCGCCGAGACCGTCGTCGGGCAGGGCCACGCGATCCGCGCGGCGGGCTGGGCGGCAACCCGCGCCCACCCGCGGAATAAGGACGGCTGGGGCGGCTGGCCGCCCACCGATGACGAGATTACCGTTGCGCTGCCGCCACCGGCGTGGCGGTTCGTCGTTGACGAGTTGTACAGGTGGGAGCGTGTGATGGCCGACGACGGCGCGGACGTGGGTGCCGTCAGCCCGGACGCGGGGAAGCCTGGGACGCGCGGCTTTGCGGTTGCGCACCGGCTGGTGGAGCGCCTCAGCGATGCGTCGCGCGAACCGGAGTAGCCGCAGGTCAAAACCGTCGGTGCGGTGGCGCTCTGGCTATGATTGAGGTACTGGGTTCTAAGCTGAGGGGGAACACTGGCCGATGAGTGCCGTCACTGTCGCGCGCAACGTCCGCGTCGCTATCTGGACCATTCTGGCGGTCCTCGTGGCTGTGGGTCTGATCTGGTTCGCCGTGTTTACCGCGAACAAACCCGCCACGCCCGTGCCCCCGGCGGCCGCTGATTCCCCGGTGGTGAGGGAAGACAGCCACCGGCTCACCAGCCCACCGGCCGAGAAAGCCCAGCTGGTTGAGTTTCTGGACTTCGAGTGCGAGGCCTGCCGCGCCGCCGAGCCTTTGGTGACGGAGCTGAAGGAGGACTACGGGGACCGGATCACGTTCGTCCTCCGCTACTTCCCCCTGCCCGGACACCCGAACTCCGGCACGGCAGCGCTCGCTGTCGAAGCCGCCGCGCGTCAGGGCCACTACGAACCGATGGTCACGAAGCTTTTCGCGACCCAGCCCGAGTGGGGCGAAAAGCAGGACTCCCAGGCCGCCCTCTTCCGGACCTACGCGGAAGGCCTCGGCCTCGACATGGCCCGGTTCGATCAGGATGTTGCCGCCGAGGACACCAAGGAACGGATCCGCCGGGACATCGCGGACGGAAAAGCCCTCGGTGTTACCGGCACCCCGACGTTCTTCCTGAACGGCGAAAAACTCGTCCTCAACACCGAAGCCCAGTTCCGGCAGTTGCTCGACGACGCCGTCCGGTAGCGGCTGTGGTTAGTGCCGTGCAACATCGGGGGCGGCGCCAAACTTAAGCCCGCAACTCCCGATCAATCCGGTCCATTCGGGCCCGCACCAACTGGAAACGCGCGTCCTCAGGACCGGTCAATCGTGCCAACGCGGAAGCGGCGGCGATGTCGCACGAGCCCATATCGCTGGCGCACCAGCGTGAGATCAGGTCGGCATCTCCGCTGGAACGGACCGAGGCCGCAACAGCCTCATTCAATTCGTCACGCATGAGCTCAACGGCCAGGTTATTCGAGCGGTTGAGCAGGCGGGCCGGGTACGCCGCCAACGCTTCGCCGAGGCGGCCGGCCCGCAAGTACCCGGCCACAGCGTCGGCGTCGGACACCACAGTCACGCCAGCGGCAAAACGGTACGGATTGGGCTCCACCACGGCACCCAACACCGCACGGATCCGGTGCATTTCCGTCCGAATTGTCGCGGCCGCTCCGTCCTCGCCGTGCAGCTGGTAGGCCAGCTCTTCGGCGCTCCAGCCCTGTGTTCGCGAGGCCAGCAACGCCAGTATTTCGGCTCGGCGCAGCGTGATCGGAACGCCACGGCCGCCGTCGAGCTCTGCTGTCGGCTTGTCGCCGAGCAGCCGCAGGAACAGCGTAGAGGCGGTGCCGGGACGGGAAAGTCCGACGGCGGCACGCGGACTCAGTTCCGCCGTCGGGCCTGCGGACCTCAACAGCTCCTCGGCCAGCCGCACGCCGCAACGCACCATCCGCAGGCTGTCCGGCGTCACGGTGTCGATCGGCCCCGAAACATCCAGCACGCCGACGATCTCCCCGCTGAAAGGGTCGCGGATCGGGGCGGCGGTGCAGGCCCAGTCGTGGTGGGTCCGCACCAGGTGCTCGGCCGAAAACAACTGGGCCGGGCCCCCGGTAATAAGCGCCTCGCTGATGGCATTGGTGCCGATGCCGGACTCGGACCAGTCGGCACCTTCCACAAACTCCAGTGAGTCGGCCTGCCGCAACGCTGACCCGCTGCCGACCCGCCACAGCACCTCGCCCAGATGGTCAGTGACGATCAGCAGGTGGCGGCCCGCGGCGGACTCATCGGCGAGCATCTGGGACAACGCCGGAACCACGGATGCCAGGCGGTGTCCGGCGCCCAAAGAACGGGCTTCAGAAACGTCATGCAGATGCACCGGACTGTGCTGCTCGGGGTTGATTCCCAGAGCCAGGGAGCGGCGCCACGACTCAAGCAATGACGGCGAAAACGCAGGATCCGGCGAGCCGGCCAGCGTGGCATCCTGCGCGCTGCGGAGCGTCCTGGCGTACTCCAGGGGAGAGGAGAAACGGAGCCCGGGATCAGGCGCCAACGCGTGCTGCATGCGTCTACTCCCAACTTGCCGTCGAATCGATCTGCCCGAAGACCCCGCAGGAAAGGGGGGAGGCCCGTGTAACCCGATTGTAACCCCCCGCGACATTTACTTGTGATGCGAGTCACCACCCGGTCGGCTGTTATGGAACCGGGCAATGACTCATCGTCAGCAATGGAAAGAGGAGACATGCCTGAGACCGCAAATGGCATAGCCGAGGCTTGGCTGGCGCAGTTCGACGACGCGCTGCGCAGCCACAACACCGAGGCAGCACTGGAATTGTTCGAGGACGAATCGTATTGGCGCGACTTCGTATCCTTCACCTGGAATCTCAAAACGCTCGAGGGCAAGGACCAGATCAGGAGCATGCTGGACGCCACCTTGGAGGACATTCAGCCGTCCAACTGGACCCTGGCCGAGGACGCCACCGGGGACGCTGCCGGTACAGAGGCCTGGGTCAACTTCGAGACCTCGCAGGCCCGCGGCTACGCTCATCTGCGCCTGCGCAACGGCAAGTGCTGGACCCTGCTTACCACCATGCAGGAGCTGAAGGGCTTCGAGGAAAAGAAGGGCGCCAATCGTGAGAAGGGCGTGGCCCACCACATCAGCAAGGGCCGCAAGTCCTGGCTGGAACTGAAGGAGGAGCAGGAAGCCAGGCTCGGCTACGAGGACCAGCCCTACACCGTGATCATCGGCGGCGGGCAGGGCGGGATCGGCCTCGGCGCCCGGCTGCGCCGGCTCGGCGTGCCCACCCTCATCATTGAGAAGAACGAAAAGCCCGGCGACTCCTGGCGCAACCGCTACAAGTCCCTGCACCTGCACGACCCCGTCTGGTACGACCACCTGCCGTACCTGAAGTTCCCGGAAGACTGGCCTGTGTTCGCGGCCAAGGACAAGATCGGCGACTGGCTGGAGCATTACACCCGCATCATGGAGCTGAACTACTGGTCCAGCACCGAATGCACCAACGCCCGCTACGACGAGGACGCCCAAGAATGGGTCGTCCAGGTCATCCGCGACGGCGCACCGGTCACCTTGCGTCCCAAACAGCTCGTCTTCGCCTTGGGCGTCTCCGGTTACCCCAACGTGCCAGCGTTCGACGGCGCCGAGTGCTTCCTGGGGGAGCAGTACCACTCCTCCAAGCACCCCGGTGGCGGCGACTGGACGGGCAAGAAGGCCGTGGTGATCGGGTCAAACAACTCGGCCCACGACATCTGCGCCGACCTCTGGGAGCACGGCGCCGACGTCACCATGATCCAGCGCTCGTCCACCCACATTGCCCGCAGTGAGTCCCTCATGGACCTGGCCCTCGGCGACCTCTACTCGGAGAAGGCGCTGGCCAACGGCGTCACCACGGAGAAGGCCGACCTCCTGTTCGCCTCGCTGCCGTACCGGATCCTCCCGGAGGCCCAGATCCCGGTCTATCAGGAGATGGCAAAGCGGGACGCCGGTTTCTACACCCAGCTCGAGGCTGCGGGTTTCGAGCTGGACTTCGGAGTGGACGGTTCGGGGCTGTTCCTGAAGTACCTGCGGCGTGGCTCCGGCTACTACATCGACGTCGGCGCCTCCCAGCTGATCATCGACGGCCGCGTGAAACTCGCCAACGGCCAGGTCAGCAAGATCACCGGCAACGCCGTGGTCATGGACAACGGCACCGAGCTGGAAGCCGACGTGATCATCTACGCCACCGGCTACGGTTCGATGAACGGCTGGCTCGCTGACCTTGTCTCACCCGAGGTGGCTGACAGGGTGGGCAAGTGCTGGGGTTTCGGCTCCGAAACGCCCAAGGACCCTGGCCCCTGGGAGGGCGAGCTGCGGAACATGTGGAAGCCCACCAACGTGGAGAACCTCTGGATCCATGGCGGCAACCTGCACCAGAGCCGGCACTATTCCAACTACCTGGCCCTGCAGCTCAAGGCCCGGCTGGAGGGGCTGCCCACACCGGTGTTTGAGCTCCAGGCATCGCACCACACCCGCTGATCACCACCCACCCGGGCGGGCGGCTGCGCCGACATGGCGCAGCCGTCTCTACGGCATCGAGATCAGGAGGATTCATCACGTGATAGGCCGTGGACGGCTCTACCCTCGAAGGTGTTGGCGCAGTCCGGGGATGGCAAAGTCGACCTTCCCGTAGCCGGCAGACTCGATCAGCCCGGCTGCGATGAGCCTGTTCCGGTACTTGGAGACCAGATTGGGTTTGGACTTGATGATGTTCCCGATCTGGGCAGCTGACGAAGGGCCATCCTGCTGGGCCATCGCATCGAGGAACTCGCGGTCCTTGTCAGAGATGTCCGAAAGTGCGGACTCGACAACAACCAGGGTGTTCCGTCGCAGCGCGGCCGCGATGGCGGCGCGGACGCCGCGCTGATCCAACGTCCAGCCCGACTTACCAGCCTCCATCCAGAGGTAATAGCCGACGAGCTGAATAAGGAACGGGTAGCCCTCTGTGGCCGCCGCCGCCTCGCTGATCAGCTCCGGGGAGACGCCGATGCCTCCTTCGCTGAAAAGTTCCTGGTAAGAGGCGGTGACTTCGGCGACGGCCGCTTCGTGCAGGTTGATCCTGTCGGCCCGCCGCAGGAAGGTGGCTACGCCTTCGTTAAGAAGATCAGACACGGCCGAGGGGAGGCCGGCGAAGATCAGGCCGATCGGCAGGCCGTCGCGAATGAAGTGTTGGACGTCGGCAGCCAACTGCGAGATTTCTGTCCGGTCGACGGCATGGATCTCGTCAATAGTGATGACTAAGCCCGTTCCCTTTGCGTCCAGCAGTCGCAGGAGTTCCTCGCCGGTCCGCCGCCAATCCGGAAAGCGTTCCTGCGGGAGTTGCGTGGTCAACCCGAACCCTGCGGCGGAGAAAGCCGTGATCTTCCGCGTCGGCGGACCGTCCCCGAACTCGTCTGCAAGTCGGAGCATGTCGTCGCCGATCTTTGCCAGGAATCCCGGATTGGCCGTTCGGGAGATCACGGCCCATCCGTGATCTCTGGCGATCGCCTCCGCGGCACCGAGCATTACGGTCTTGCCAATGCCCCGGGATCCCGTAATGATCGTGAGCAGCCCCGGAGCACCCGATCCCTGTTGCAAGCCGTATTCGAATTCGTCCAGCAGCCCGGCTCTGCCGATTAGGTCCGGAGGGGTGGCTCCGGCAGTGGGTTTGAAAGGATTCTGCACAGACGCCTCCGGGTGAAACTAGGTGAAAGTGGTGAAAGTGGTGAAACTTCGACCAGCCTAGCAGTCCGGGCTAATCGCCTGCTGGGCCGACATCAGGGGCTTGTGAGGATGACGAGCTGCCGGGTCGCCCGGGTCATCGCGACATAGCGGTCTACCGCTCCTTCGATGCCCGGACCGAAGCCCTCCGGGTCCACGAGGACCACCAGGTCGAACTCGAGCCCCTTCACCAGTTCCGGGGACAGCCACCTGGCGCGGGACGTCGCCAGGAACGGGCCGTGTCCCGCGTCAGTGGTGCTGATGACGCAGGCGGTCCCGTCGTCGTGCTCGGCGAGCCAGGTGTCGAGGATCGAGCCCAGCTGCAGTGTGGATCCGTGGACGACGGGAAGGCCGCTGCTCCGGATCGAGGTGGGCACGTTGGCGTCCGGGACGACGGCCCGGATGACCGGCTCGGCTTCTGCCATGACCTCTTCCGGCGTCCGGTAGTTGATGCTGAGGCTCGCCAGGTTCACGTTCGTCAATCCGACCCGTTCGAGCCGTTCCAGCCACGACTCGGCAAACCCGTGCCTGGCCTGGGCGCGGTCCCCCACGACGGTGAAGCTCCGGGACGGGCAGCGGAGCATCAACCACCCGGTCCATCAGCTCACACTCAGCGGCCAGGGCGGCGTCCTGCCGGCGCTTGCGGCGTGACGCCTCGGGGTCGCCGAGCCGTTGCCGGGCCGCGTCCAGGAGCGGCAGGTCGGACGTGGTCCAGGCGTGCGGGTCCTGGCGCTGCAGCTTCTGCACCTCGTCGGGACTGAGCCAGGGGGCGCACAGGCGCAGGTAGGCGGGCACCCGCCAGAGGTCCCCCACAAGCGCGCTGTAGTTGAGCGGCGGCCATGCCCTGCTGAACGCTTCGACCAATTCCGCGTTCCGCGCCAGCGCCCTGCGCAGCACGCCTTCGGGGAGGTCGCCGCCGTCGTGCTTGTCCTCCATGATGGTGAGCAGCTCCTCCCAGACCTCGTCGCGCGCCTCATTGTGCGGAGTGCCGGGATGACCCGATTTCCCATCGATTGCTCCGTAGGGGCCCTTAAGGGCTCCCAAAAGGGCCTTTACGGAGCAACCGATGGTGATGTGACGCCGTCGCCGGCGGAAATCTTGCACGCCGCCCGAAATCGGGCTAACCTGTGAGACGTGTCACTGACGAAGTGGCACATGCTTTTGATCTGCGGCGGGAGAGTCCTGCCGGTACGTTCAGCAGGCGCCGTAGGAGCAAATCCTCTCCGGGAATCTCTCAGGCCCACGTACCGCCGCGGTTAGGCAACTCTGGAAAGTAGTCCGGCAACGGGCTCACCGACGGTGCAAGCGTCACCCTGTAAAAGCAGGTGGCGCGGAAACTCTCAGGTCCAATACAGAGCGGGGAGGAACCCGAATCAATGTGGCGTACCCAGCGCGCCACCTGAATTATGGAGTTCCTTCATGACCATCCAGTCGTCCCCTTCCACCTTTGCCGATCGTCATATTGGTGCGCGCCGCCAGGCCGATATTGACGCCATGCTCAAGGCCGTTGGCTATGACAGCGTTGACGGCCTCGTGGACGTTGCCGTCCCCGACTCCATCCGCCAGGCCAAGCCGCTGGCCCTTAAGGACGCCCTCAGTGAGGTTGAGGTCCTTGCGGAGCTGCGGAAGCTCGCGGCGAAGAACAAGACGGCTGTCCAGATGATCGGCCAGGGTTACTACGACACGGTCACGCCTGCGGTGATCCGGCGGAACATCCTGGAGGCCCCGGCCTGGTACACCGCGTACACGCCGTACCAGCCGGAGATTTCGCAGGGCCGCCTGGAGGCGCTGCTGAACTTCCAGACCATGGTCCAGGACCTCGTTGGCCTGCCCATCGCCAACGCGTCGCTGCTGGATGAAGCCACCGCCGTGGCCGAGGCCGTCCTGATGATGCGCCGGGCGAACAAGAACAAGGAGGCCCGGGACGGCAAGACGGTCCTGGATGCCGATTGCCTGCCGCAGACCATCGCGATCGTGAAGGGCCGCGCCGAAGCCCTGGGCTTTGAGGTGGAGGTCGCTGACCTGTCCAAGGGCCTGCCCGACGGCGTTATCAACGGGATTGTGCTGCAGCAGCCGGGCGTCTCGGGCCGGGTCTTCAACCACGCCGACGTGATCGCTGCAGCCAAGGAGCGCGGCGCCCTCGTCACGGTCGCTGCCGACCTGTTGGCGCTGACGCTGATCACGCCTCCGGGGGAGCAGGGCGCGGACATCGCCGTCGGCTCGACCCAGCGTTTTGGTGTGCCGTTGTTCTTCGGCGGACCGCACGCGGCCTACATGGCGGTGGCGAAGGGCCTGGAGCGGTCCATGCCGGGCCGCCTCGTCGGAGTCTCCAAGGACGACGCCGGGACCCCCGCCTACCGTCTGGCGCTGCAGACCCGGGAGCAGCACATCCGCCGTGAGAAGGCCACGTCCAACATCTGCACCGCGCAGGCACTGCTGGCCATCGTTTCCTCGTTCTACGCCGTCTACCACGGCCCCGACGGTCTCAAGGCAATCGCCGAGCAGGTCCACCACAACGCCCGCACCCTGGCGACCACGCTGAAGGTCGCCGGCCGCGAACTGGTCACCGAGACCTTTTTCGACACAGTCACGGTCCGCGTCCCGGGCAAGGCCGGCAAGGTCATCGCCGCCGCCGAAGCACGTGGCATCAACCTGCGCCACATCGACGAGGACACCATCGGCGTCTCCGCTGATGAAACTACGACGACGGATGTCCTCTCCGCGATCGCCGTCGCCTTCGGTGCCGGTCCGGTTGTGGACGCGAAGGGCTTTGAACTGCCCGAATCGGTGCTCCGCACTTCCGAGTACCTGCAGCACCCCGTGTTTAACACGCACCGTTCCGAGACCCAGCTGCTGCGCTACATCCGCCGGCTGAGTGACCGCGACCTGGCCCTGGACCGCACCATGATCCCGCTGGGTTCCTGCACGATGAAGCTGAACGCCACGGCAGAGATGGAGGCCATTTCCTGGCCGGAGTTCGCCTCGATCCACCCGTTCGCCCCGGATTCCCAGACCGTGGGCTGGCGCGAACTCATCGGCGGGCTGGAAGCTGACCTCGCGGAAATCACCGGGTACGACCAGGTGTCCCTGCAGCCGAATGCCGGGTCCCAGGGCGAGCTCGCCGGCCTGCTGGCCATCCGCGGCTACCACCTATCCCGCGGCGATGACCAGCGCACGGTCTGCCTGATCCCGGCCTCGGCCCACGGCACCAACGCCGCCTCCGCTGTCCTGGCCGGCATGAAGGTTGTCGTTGTGGCAACGGCGCCTGACGGCAGCATCGACCACGCTGACCTGAATGCCAAGATCGAGGCCAACAAGGACGTCCTCTCGGCGATCATGATCACCTACCCCTCCACCCACGGCGTCTACGACGCCGACGTCACCGAAATCTGCGACGCCGTGCACGCTGCCGGCGGCCAGGTCTACGTCGACGGCGCCAACCTCAACGCCCTTGTCGGCCTGGCACAGCCGGGCAAGTTCGGCGGCGACGTCTCGCACCTGAACCTGCACAAGACCTTCTGCATCCCGCACGGCGGCGGCGGCCCCGGCGTTGGCCCGGTCGCAGCCAAGGCGCACCTGGCACCGTTTATGCCCGGTGACGCCAACAAGGCAGCGCACGAAGCCGGCCACGGCGTGGCCATCAGCGCATCCAACTACGGCTCCGCCGGCGTCCTGCCCATCTCCTGGGCCTACGTGAAGCTGATGGGTGCCGAGGGCCTGACCGAGGCCACGAAGTCGGCGCTGCTGGCGGCGAACTATGTTGCGGCCCGCCTGAATGAGTACTTCCCGGTTCTCTACACCGGCGAGGGTGGGCTGGTGGCGCACGAGTGCATCCTGGACCTGCGCGACCTGACGGCCAGGACCGGCGTCACCGCGGAGGACGTGGCCAAGCGCCTGATCGATTATGGCTTCCACGCCCCCACCCTCGCGTTCCCGGTGGCGGGCACGCTGATGGTGGAGCCCACCGAGTCCGAGGACCTTGTGGAGATCGACCGGTTCATCGACGCGATGATCACCATCCGCAAGGAAATCGACCAGGTGGCCAACGGCGACTTCACTGTCGAGAACAGCCCGCTGCGCCACGCACCCCACACCGCGTCCGCCGTCGTATCTTCCGACTGGGCCCGCGAGTACCCGCGTGAGCAGGCCGCCTTCCCGGTCCACCACCTCAAGCAGGACAAGTACTTCCCGCCCGTCGGCCGCATCGACGGCGCAGCCGGGGACCGCAACCTGATCTGCTCCTGCCCGCCCATCGAAGAATTCGCGAACTAGTCTCGTATGAAAGGCTTTCACAATGACTGAGAACTACACCGCTCTCTACGAAGAGCACAAGAAACTCGGCGCTTCCTTCACCGATTTCGGTGGCTGGCAGATGCCCCTGAAGTACAGCTCCGAGCTGGCCGAGCACCACGCTGTGCGCAAGGCTGCCGGCCTGTTCGACCTCTCCCACATGGGCGAAGTCTGGGTCTCCGGCCTGGAAGCCGGCGCGTTCCTGGACTACGCACTGGTGGGCAAACTCTCCGCCATCGCGGACGGGAAGGCCAAGTACTCGCTCATCTGCAACGCCGACGGCGGCATCATCGATGACCTCATCGTCTACCGTTTCGGCGACGAGAAATACCTCGTGGTCCCCAACGCGGGCAACGCCCCCACCGTCGCCGTCGCCCTGGCCGAACGCGCCACGGCGTTCAACGTGAAGGTGGAGGACGCCTCCGCCATCACGTCGCTGATCGCGGTCCAGGGTCCCAAGGCAGAGGCCATCCTGCTCAAGCTGACCGCTGAGGCCCAGCACCCGCTCGTCACAGACCTGAAGTACTACGCGTTCAACGAACTCACCGTGGCCGGCCACAACGTCATCCTGGCCCGCACCGGTTACACCGGCGAGGACGGCTTCGAGCTCTTTGTAGCGAACGACGGCGCCGCCTCCCTGTGGGCATCCGTCGCCGAAGCGGGGGCCGAGTTCGGCATCGTCCCGTGCGGCCTCGCCTCCCGCGATTCGCTCCGCCTCGAAGCGGGCATGCCGCTGTACGGCAACGAGCTTTCCCTCGAAGGGTCACCGTTCGACGCCGGCCTGGGTGGCGTTGTGGCGCTCAAGAGCAAGGAAGGCGACTTCGTGGGCCGCGCCGCCCTGGAAGCCGCCAAGGAAGCCGGGTCAAAGCGTAAGCTGGTGGGCTTGAAAGGTCTCGGCCGTCGCGCCGGCCGCGGGCACTACCCGGTGCTCAAGGGCGGCGCAGTGGTTGGCGAAGTCACCTCCGGCCAGCCCAGCCCCACCCTCGGCTACCTGGTCGCGATGGCCTATGTCGACGTCGAGCACGCCGAGGTTGGCACCGCCCTGGACATCGACCTGCGCGGCAAGGCAGAGCCTTTCGAGGTTGTCGCCCTGCCGTTCTACAAGCGCCAAAAGTAAGCCAAGTCCGGAACCGGCAGGCCGGAGTTTTCACGCGTGCTGCTCCTTCGTCGCTCTGACGCACGCTTTCGAAAACCCCGTCCCGCCGGCCCCTCGGGGGGTCCGCGGTATCCGGCAGCATGCGTCAAAGCGAGGAACGAGCAGCATGCAGAGGATATCGGGGAACGCCCGGCCCAACTCGACCACCCACAGATTTCGAACGTAAGGAACACACATGGCTAAGGTTGCCGCTGAACTGAAGTACTCCGCTGAGCACGAGTGGATCGCCTTTGATGGCTCTGGTCCGTCCGTTGTTGGCGTGTCCGCTGTTGCCGCTGAGGCGCTGGGCGACATCGTCTACGTGGACCTGCCCGAGGTTGGCTCCACAGTGACCGCGGGGGAGACCTGCGGCGAGATCGAGTCCACCAAGTCCGTCTCTGACCTGTACTCCCCGGTGACGGGCGAGGTCACGGAAATCAACGAAGACGCCATCGGCGATCCTGCACTGATCAACTCCGATCCGTACGGTGCCGGCTGGCTGTTCAAGGTGACCGTCGAGTCCGAGGGCCCGCTGCTGTCCGCCCAGGAATACGCCGAAGTAAACGGTGGCGAACTGTGAGCCCCGCTGCAGCAGGCACCGCAGTTTTTGAGCAGGTAGTTTCCGCGAGCCTGGACACCGACCTGTCGGTGCTGGACCCCGAGATCGCCGTCAAGATCGACGACGAACTGCGCCGCCAGCGCAATGGCCTGGAAATGATCGCCTCCGAGAACCACACGGCCGTTGCCGTGATGCAGGCGCAGGGCTCGGTCCTGACCAACAAGTACGCCGAGGGCTACCCGGGCAAGCGCTACTACGGTGGCTGCGAGCACGTGGACGTCATCGAGCAGCTGGCCATCGACCGCGTCAAGGCCCTGTTCGGTGCCGAGTTCGCCAACGTGCAGCCGCACTCCGGCGCCCAGGCCAACGCCTCGGTCATGCACGCGCTGATCAAGCCGGGCGATACCATCATGGGCCTGAACCTGGCCCACGGCGGCCACCTGACCCACGGCATGAAGATCAACTTCTCCGGCAAGCTATACAACGTGGTCCCGTACCAGGTCCGCGAAGACACCCACACCATTGACATGGCCGAGGTGGAGCGCCTGGCGCTGGAGCACAAGCCGCAGCTGATTGTCGCCGGCTGGTCGGCCTACGCCCGCCAGCTGGACTTCGCCGAGTTCCGCCGGATCGCCGATCTGGTGGGTGCCTTCCTGATGGTGGACATGGCGCACTTCGCCGGTCTGGTGGCAGCTGGCCTGCACCCGAGCCCCGTGCCGCACGCCCACGTCACCACGTCCACCACGCACAAGACCCTCGCCGGTCCGCGCGGCGGCATCATCCTCTCCAACGACGCCGCGATCGCCAAGAAGATCAACTCGGCTGTCTTCCCCGGACAGCAGGGCGGCCCGCTGGAGCACGTCATCGCCGGCAAGGCCGTGGCCTTCAAGATCGCAGCAACGCCGGAGTTCAAGGAACGCCAGGAGCGCGTCCTCGCCGGCGCCAGCATCCTGGCCGACCGCCTGGTCCAGCCGGACGTCACCGCCAAGGGCATCAACGTGATCTCCGGCGGCACCGACGTCCACCTGGTCCTGGTTGACCTGCGCAACTGCGAGTTGGATGGCCAGCAGGCCGAGGACCGCCTCGCCGCGATTGACATCACCGTCAACCGCAACGCCGTACCGTTCGACCCGCGCCCTCCGATGGTCACCTCCGGCCTCCGGATCGGCACCCCCGCGCTGGCCACCCGTGGTTTCGGCGAGGCAGCTTTCCGTGAAGTTGCGGACATCATCGCCGAGGCATTGATTGCCGACGCCGACGCGGAACTTTCCGGCCTGCGTCACCGGGTAGAGGCACTCGCCGCCGCCCACCCGCTGTACCCGTCTGTCGCAAACCTCAGCTGAGGTGCCGGGGCCGGCGGACCGGAGTTTTCACGCGTGCTGCGCCCCACCGGCACCCTAGCCTCGCAAGCTCGGCCAGGGAACCCTGCCGGTGTGGGCCCACTTCCTCGCTTTGACGCACGCTTTCGAAAACCCCCGCCCGCCGGCCCCTACAGGGAGTTCGGTCTTCCTGCGGCTTACGCAGGATGCCCGGCTCGTCATTAGTAATTTTTTAGTTAGGAAGTCATCATGGCCGTTGGAGTCTTTGATTTGTTCTCCGTCGGGATCGGGCCGTCGAGCTCTCACACGGTGGGGCCGATGCGCGCTGCCGCCGTGTTTGCCGAGGAGCTCAAGGGCTCAGGCAGCCTGGACAAGGTGGCCGGGCTGCGGGTGGACCTGTACGGGTCGCTGGCGGCAACCGGCCATGGCCACGGCACCATGACGGCCATCCTGCTGGGCCTGGAGGGCTTCCACCCGGAAAAGATCCTGCCGGCCGAGGTGGAGGAGCGGCTCGCCGCCATCGCCGAAACCGGCACGCTCCAGCTCGCCGGTTCCGTGCCCCTGCCGTACGGGGTCAAGGACATGGTCCTGCGACCGCTCACTGTCTTGCCGCGGCACACCAACGGCATGACCTTCACGGTCACTGACGAGGCAGGCGAAGTCCTCCACAAGGCAACGTTCTTCTCCGTCGGCGGCGGCTTCATTGTCCGCGAAGGCGAAGAGGACGCGGCCCTGAAGGAACTGGACGAGTCCAAGAAGGAACTGCCGCTGCCGTTCCGCACCGCCGCGGAGTTGCTGGGCCGGTGCCAGTCCAAGGGCCTGTCCATCGGCGACATCATGTTCGTCAACGAACGTGCGTCCCGGTCCGAGGCGGAAATCCGCGAAGGCCTGCTGCACATCTACTCCGTGATGGAGGAGTGTGTGGCAACCAGCCTCAAGCGTGAGGGGCTGCTGCCCGGGGGACTGAAGGTCCGCCGTCGTGCTCCGGACTGGCATGAGCGGCTCGAAAAGGAGGACAAGGACCGGGACGCGAAGTACTGGCAGGAATGGGTGAACCTCATCGCCCTGGCAGTGAACGAGGAGAACGCGTCCGGCGGCCGGGTTGTCACGGCGCCCACCAACGGTGCTGCGGGGATCATCCCGGCAGTCCTGTACTACGCGCTGCATTTCGCGCCCGGCATGGACAAGGCCACGCAGGAAGACCGCGACGACGTTGTGGTCAAGTTCCTGCTCACGGCCGGTGCCATCGGCGTGCTGTACAAGGAGCAGGCGTCCATTTCGGGTGCCGAGGTGGGCTGCCAGGGCGAGGTGGGATCGGCGTCGTCCATGGCGGCTGGTGCACTCGCTGAGGTGATGGGCGGGACACCCCAGCAGGTGGAGAACGCGGCGGAGATCGCGATGGAACACAACCTGGGCCTGACGTGCGATCCGATCGGCGGGCTGGTCCAGGTGCCGTGCATCGAACGGAACGCGATTGCGGCGGCGAAGGCCATCAACGCAGCAAAGATGGCCCTGTGGGGGGACGGTACACACCGGGTGTCCCTGGACGAGGTGATCGTGACCATGCGCGAGACCGGCAGGGACATGAGCTCCAAATACAAGGAAACAGCCATGGGCGGCCTCGCCGTCAACGTAGTGGAATGCTAAGGGAAGAGAACAGATGACACTGGCACCAGAAGGCCGGAAGCTGCTGCGCGTTGAGCAGCGCAACTCTGCAGTACCTGTGGAGCGGAAGCCGGAGTGGATCAAGGCCAAGGTCCAGATGGGTCCGGAGTATGTCCAGCTCAAGAACCTGGTCAAGAAGGAAGGCCTGCACACGGTGTGTGAGGAGGCCGGCTGCCCGAACATTTTTGAGTGCTGGGAAGACAAGGAAGCCACGTTCCTGATCGGCGGGTCCGAATGCACCCGGCGCTGTGATTTCTGCCAGATCGACACGGGCAAGCCGTCCCCGGTGGACATGTTCGAGCCCACGAAGGTGGCCCGCTCGGTCCTGGCCATGCAGCTGCGCTACGCCACGGTCACCGGGGTGGCCCGTGATGACCTGGCCGATGAGGGCGTGTGGCTGTATGCCGAGACGGTCCGGAAGATCCACGAGCTGAACCCGGGCACCGGCGTCGAACTGCTGATCCCGGACTTCTCCGGCAAGCCCGAGCACATCGCGGCGATCTGCGATTCGAAGCCGGAGGTCTTCGCGCACAACGTCGAGACCGTGCCCCGGATCTTCAAGCGCATCCGGCCCGCGTTCCGGTACGACCGGTCCCTGGATGTCATCACCCAGGGCCGGAAGCTGGGCATGGTGACCAAGTCCAACCTGATCCTGGGCATGGGCGAGACCCGCGAGGAAATCTCCGAAGCCCTCAAAGACCTGCACGAGGCCGGCTGTGACCTGATCACCATCACCCAATACCTGCGCCCCTCCGAACGGCATCTGCCGGTGGACCGGTGGGTCAAGCCGCAGGAGTTCGTGGACCTCCAGGACGAGGCCAATAAGATCGGCTTCCTCGGGGTCATGTCCGGGCCGCTGGTCCGTTCCTCCTACCGGGCCGGCCGGCTCTGGGCCACCGCGATGCGCAAGAAGGGCTGGGAAATCCCCGCCGAACTCGCGCACATCGAGTCCTCCGGCAGCACCCGCCAGGAAGCCAGCTCACTGCTGGCCGCCCACGCCAGCTGACCGTTCCGGTATTCAGAGCCGAGATCCAGAAAGGACCGAAGATGCTCCCTACAAGAATCGAAATCATCCCCTCAACCGGGATTGTTGACCAGGTCCAGGCGCTGGTTCCGCTGACCACCACGCTGACCATGACGTGCCTGCCGCACCACGGCATCGAGCGGACCATGCGCACGTCGGTGGAGCTGAGCACGCTCGGCTACACCGTCATCCCGCACCTGGCCGCACGCAGCATCCACGACCGGGCCGAGCTGACCCGGATCATGCGGGAGTGCGACGGTGCCGGCATCCGCGAGGTGTTTGTGATCGGCGGCGACCGGAAGCAGCCCGCCGGGCCGTACGAGTCAGCGCTCCCGCTGCTCGAGGACATCGCCCACTACACCGGCGGCCGGATGCGCGCCGGCGTGGCAGGCTACCCGGAAGGCCACCCGACCGTGGCGGCCCTGGACCTGCTGGACGCCCTGCAGGACAAGCAGGACCTGGCCACCCACGTGGTCACCCAGATGTGCTTCGACGCCCCCAAAATCCTCGACTTCGCGGCGCTCCTGCGCCGCGAAGGCGTGGACCTGCCCGTCTGGGCGGGCGTGGCGGGGTCCGTCCCGCGGACCAAGCTGGTGGCACTCGCCACGCAGATCGGCGTCGGAAGTTCCCTGAAGTTCCTTAGCCGCAAAGGCCCGCTGGCGCGCAAGCTGCTCAGCGGTGACCGCTACTCACCCAACACCCTGGTGGCCGGGCTCGAAAGCCAGCCCGGCATCGCAGGGATCCATCTTTACAGCTTCAACAACCTCGATGCGGTCCCCAACGAAGCGGCCGCGTCTTCCACAACAGCACTCCAGCCAGCATTGATTCGAGGAGCAGCACGTGAGTACTAAAACCGTCACCACCCCGGAAACGCCCCATCTTGAACGCCAGCTCAGCAACAGGCACATCCAGCTGATCGCCATTGGCGGCGCCATCGGCACGGGCCTTTTTATGGGCTCAGGCAAGACCATCTCGGCCGCCGGCCCGTCCGTAATTTTCGTCTACATGATCATCGGCTTCATGCTGTTCTTCGTGATGCGGGCCATGGGCGAACTGCTGCTGTCCAACCTGAACTACAAGTCCTTCAGCGACTTCGCCGCTGACCTGCTGGGCCCGTGGGCCGGCTTCTTCACCGGCTGGACCTACTGGTTCTGCTGGGTGATCACGGGCATCGCGGACGTCATCGCCATTGCTGCCTACTCGGAGGAACTCTGGCCGGGGGTGCCATTGTGGATTCCGGGCATCGCCACCGTGATCATCCTTCTGGTCCTGAACCTCGCAACGGTGCGGGCATTCGGTGAGACCGAGTTCTGGTTCGCGCTGATCAAGATCATCGCCATTGCGGCGCTGATCATTGTTGGCCTGTTTATGATCTTCAGCGGTTTCCAGTCCGACGCCGGCCCGGCCACCTTCACCAACCTGTGGAGCCACGGCGGGTTGTTCCCGAACGAATTCATGGGCTTTGTGGCCGGCTTCCAGATCGCCGTCTTCGCCTTTGTGGGTATTGAACTCGTAGGCACCACCGCCGCCGAGGCCAAGGACCCGGAGAAGAACCTGCCCAAGGCCATCAACTCCATCCCCATCCGCGTGCTGCTCTTCTACGTAGGCGCCCTCATCATCCTGATGTCCGTCACGCCGTGGACCCAGTTCCAGGCCGGCCACAGCCCATTCATCGCCATGTTCTCCCTGGCCGGCCTCGGCGCCGCGGCCACCATCGTGAACCTGGTGGTGCTCAGCTCGGCCATGTCCTCTGCCAACTCCGGCATCTACTCCACCTCCCGCATGGTGTACGGCCTGGCCCAGGAGGGCGACGCCCCCACCGTCTTCAGCCGCCTGTCCGCCCGCAAGGTCCCGCAGAACGCCCTGTTCCTCTCCTGCATCCTGCTGCTCTCCGGCATCGTCCTGATGTACGCCGGCAAGGACATCGGCAAGGCCTTCGACATGGTCACCACCGTGGCCGCCGTCTGCTTCGTCTTTGTCTGGTCCATCATCCTGGCCAGCTACCTGAAGTTCCGTTCACGCCGTCCGCACCTGCACGCGGCGTCCAAGTTCAAGATGCCGGGCGGCATCCCCATGGTCTGGGTGGTCTTCGCGTTCTTCGCCTTCGTCCTGTGGGCACTGACCACGCAGCCGGATACCCTTCTGGCGCTGCTGATTACGCCCATCTGGTTCGTCATCCTGGGCGTCGCCTGGGTCATCCTGCGGAAGCGTCCGGCTCACCTGGCCCGCTACGCGGAGTTCCAGAAGGACCTCGCCGGCGAGAAGGAAGTGGCCGAGGAGAAGGCCCTGGCCGACGCGGAGCTGGCCGACGCGAAGGCATCGCGGGAGAGCTAAGTGGCAACCGAACATGTTCTGACCGTCAACTGCGCCGAGTCGCCGGGGATCGTCCACGCGATCACCGGGTACCTGCTGGATCACGACTGCGACATCATCGACACCAAGCACTTCGGTGACCGCCAGGCCCAGCAGTTCTTCATGCGGGTGCATTTCGAATCCGGCAAGCAGCCGCTGACCACGGAGGACCTGCGCCGGGACTTCGGGCCGCTGGCTGCTGAGTGGGCCATGAACTGGCAGCTGGAGCCGCACGGCCGCAAGCGCCGTGTGCTGGTGATGGTGTCCAAGTTCGGGCACTGCCTCAACGACCTGCTGTTCCGGGCCCGCACGGGTGATCTTCCGGTGGAAATCGTGGCCGTGGTCTCCAACCACACGGACCACCAGGAACTGGTCAAGTGGCACGGCATCCCGTTCTTCCACCTCCCGGTCACCCAGGAGACCAAGCCGGCGCAGGAAGCCCGCCTGCTGGAGCTCGTGGATGAATACGATGTGGAGCTGGTGGTCCTGGCCCGCTACATGCAGGTCCTCAGCGACGAGCTGTCGGCGCAGCTGACGGGCCGGACCATCAACATCCACCACTCGTTCCTGCCCAGCTTCAAGGGCGCCAAGCCGTACCACCAGGCGTACGACCGCGGCGTGAAAACCGTGGGCGCCACGGCGCATTACGTCAACGCCGAGCTGGATGAGGGACCGATCATCGCCCAGCAGGTCATCGACGTGGACCACACGTACACGGCCGATGACCTGGTGCGCGTGGGCCGCGACGCTGAGTGCAAGGCGCTGAGCAACGCGGTCCGGTGGCACTGTGAAGGCCGGGTAATGCTCGACGGCGGGCGCACAGTGGTTCTGCGCTGACGGTTCTGCGCGTCCCCGCCCAACTGAGTAGCGCTAAGTGTCGTTATGAGCCCTCATAACGACACTTAGCGCTACTTACATTCGGGGGAGTGGGGCGGGGTGCGCAACAGTCGTGGCGCCCTTAACGCTCGACGGCGGGCGCTGCGTCAGGCGCGCTGCTGGAAGTGTGTGGGCGGAACCCCGCCCGGGAGCGGGCGCAGCATCGCTTCGGCGGCGTCGCGGATGGTCAGGTTCCGATGGTTCGATGCGAGCGTGAGAATCTGCAACGCCGACTCGTAGGAGCACCCGTTCTGGCCCATGATCACGCCGCAGGCCACGTTGACCGCGGTGCGGCTGGCCATGGCTGCGCGGAGATCCGCGGATTGGGCCAGGCCAGCCCGGACCTGCAGTGCCAGGACCAGGCTCTTGGCCGCCACGTCGGAGAACGCCAGCGCCTGGCTGGCGACAACCGGGGTGAACACGTTCGTTTCCGCTGAATACAACGTAAGTGCGGCCCGGTAGCCGCGTTCCAGCGGCAATGGCACGGCGACGGCGGAGCGGAAGCCGGCTGACCTGAGACTTGCCGGGTACTCGTCCCAGCGCTTGTCCAGGCAGTGATCATTGAGAATGATGGTCAGGCGGCCGCCCAGTGCCCGCGAGGTGGGACCCCGTCCGGCGAGCTGGTCCCACCGGGAAAGGCCGCCGGCGGCGTCGGTGGTTGCCGCTGTGAAGGGCGTCCCGTCCGGCCGCACGAGCGTCACCGTGCTCTCCACGGGGTAGCCGGCAATCTCGCTCACGGCGGACGCCGCAATCCGGGCCAGTGCGCACGCCGATGCCGCTTCCGAGTGTCCACGGATATCCAGCAGGACCCCCGAGACGCGCCAGTCCACCAGTTGATCGATCATCATGCCCCAGCCCCCATGTGTCGGTACGCCCTCATCGTAAAAGGCCCTGCCGGGGTGGCACACGAGTAGTGAGTACTCGCTTTTTTCCAGGGCGGGCAGGTAGCCACCAGGGCCCGGGTTTCGTTGGTGTCCCTACATGTCGAAGTAGGTGCTGGCTTCCTCGCCCGAGACCTTCCGGACGATCTCGTCGGCCACGTCCCGGAGCTTCTGGTTCCGGTGGCTGGAGACCTTCATCAGGATGGACATCGCCTCGGTCTGGCTGCAGCGGTTCTGGGCCATGATGATCCCGCAGGCAATGTTGATGGCCGTGCGGCTCATCATCGCCGCGCTCAGGTCATCCGCGGCGCTCTCGGCGGTTCCCACCCTGACGGCAAGGCGGACGGCACTGCCGGCGACGTCGGCGAAACTGGCCGCCTCGCTGATGGTCGCCTCGGTGAACACGCCGGTGGCCGGCGCGAAGAAGTTCAGGACTGCGGCCGCGTTTTCGCCGAGTTCAAGCGGGACGCCCAGGACGCTGTGGATGCCCTCCTCGATCAGTCGTTCCTGGTAGGTCGGCCAGCGCGGGTCGGTGCGGACATCGGCCAGCAGTACAGGGGTCGCTGCCTTCAACGCTGCGATGCACGGCCCGTCGCCCACGGCCTGTTCGATGCGGTCCAGGTGGACTGCGCGCTCGGTGCTGCCGCCTACGGTGGTGGTTTTCCTGGCGTGCTTAAGGGTGACCCCGCACTCCACCGTGGCGCCGGCCGAGCGGCTCAGAGCGGCCGCGGCGATGATGGAGAGCCCGCCTAGGAAGTCCGCCACCGATCCCGTGCCGATAATCAGGTCCTGCAGCTCAATGAGCAGCTCATGTTCGGGCGAATTGGTCATGTCCAAATCTAGGCCGAACCCAGAGTGCTCACAAGCTAAGCGGCCGAAGCCCCGGCGGTTCGGTTCTAAAAGATTTCTGTTAGAATCATGAATAATAACAATATTTTGTAAGTACTGAGTAGCCGGGGAGTTCCCATCAAAAACCCATATCGTCCCGGAGCGGCCAACACGCCCCTTTTTCTTGCGGGACGTGAAAGTCAGGAACGAATCCTGCGGGCAATACTCAGGGGAGCCCCCGAGATCCCGGCCAACTATCGCATTACCGGGCTCCGGGGCGTGGGGAAGACAGTGTTGCTCAAGCATTTCGAAGAAGTGACGAAGGGGGAGCTTAACTGGGCCGTCGGCAGGCTCCAGTTAGAGCCTCGACACAATCGTGAAGACGCCATCGTCGGGGTGCTCCATGACCTTCTCTTGGACGTTCAGGCCCAAGTATCACGGACTGAAAGTCTTCGCCAGAAGACGGAGGCCGTCATTAGTGGTGCGCGATCGCTGGCGACCATGACATTTGAAGATGTCACCGTCTCTTTGGGCGGCTCAGCCAACTCCAAGGAATCCAACCTTGCATCAGACCTTCTGGAAACGGCTCGCATCGCGGTGAAGTCCGGGAGGGCCGGCCTTGTCCTGATGCTCGACGAGGCGCAGGTACTCGTGGACGACAAGGATCGGGACGGGCAGCATCCGCTGTCGCTGCTCATCGCCGCGGTCAACACACTCCAGGAGCAGCAGGTGCCTGTTGCCCTCGTGCTTTGTGGACTGCCGACTTTGATCGCGAACCTGCTCAAGGCTCGAACGTATAGCGAGCGGATGTTCCGCGGGGAAGAGGTAGGGCGCCTGACGCGGGACCAGACGCGTGAAGCGTTCCTTCGTCCGCTGGATGGCACCGGCAAAGAGGCCAGCGAAGACCTTCTGAGTGCCGTGATGGACGACGTGGAAGGGTATCCGTACTTCGTGCAGCTGTGGGGTGCGGAGCTCTGGGATGATGCGGTCGACACATCATCGAACGTCCTGACCCTTGACCTGCTGAAAGGTCTCCGCGAGGCGATCTTCAAACGCCTGGACCACGATTTCTACTCTCCCCGGCTCGACTCCTTAACCCCTGCCGAGCAGGACCTCCTCCTGCTCACCGGCGACTGCGACTATCCGCCGCTGCGGACGGCTGACATACACAACGTCACTTCCCGCAAACAAGGCAACGTCAACGTCCTGATGGGCAGGCTGGCGGACCAGGGAGTGGTCTATCGGCTGCAAAAGGGCCTCTACGAATACACGGCCCCCAAGTTTCACGAGTACCTGATTCGGCGCAAGTCCCGTTCGATCTGGACATAACAACACTCCGCACAGTGCGCCTCTTAACCTACCCGGCCGCCTGCGGGGCCACTTTGATGATCTCCAGGGCGTCAGGATCCAGCAGCTTCCGCGTGCCGGTCCGCGCGTCCCGGATCCAGATCAGTTCCAGGGAATGTACGACGTCGGTCACCCGGCCTTTGTGGAAGAGCTTGCCGTTGTGCCACGCCTCGATGTGGTCGCCGAGTTGGATTCGTTCCGTCTGCACCTTGTCAGTGATCATGCTGTGCCCCCTGCTGGTTGTCCCCGTAAGCCCAGCATGCCCCGGCCAGGTTGCCGCAGTGTTTCTGCCGGGTAAAAGCCCGGGTTTCGACAAGCTCAACCACTGGATGGTGGAATGCCTTCATGACCAATGACGAGATTCGGCCTGTCTACTTCCTTTCGGACAGCACCGGCATCACCGCGGAAACGCTCGGCAACACCTTGTTGACGCAGTTCCCCGCGAACAACTTTGACCGCATTACGATCCCGTTCATTACCACCGCCGAACAGGCCAGAACCGTGGTGGGCACCATCGACAAACTGGTCGCCACCGGCCCGCGGCCCATCGTCTTTTCCACAGCCGTCAGCAGCGACATCAGACAGGCCATTGCAACGTGCCAAGGGATAATAGTGGATCTCATCGGGACGCATGTGGGACAGCTGGAGGAAGCCCTCGGCTCCCCGGCCAGCGCTGAACCCGGCAGGGCCCACGGCCTCGGCAACGCGGAGCGGTATCAATCCCGGATGGCCGCCGTCGAGTACGCCATGGAACACGACGACGGCCAGAGCCTGCGGGCGCTGGAAAAGGCGCAGGTCATCCTGGTGGCACCGTCCCGCTGCGGAAAAACGCCCACCACCATGTACCTGGCGCTGCAGCACGGCATCTTCGCCGCGAACTTCCCGCTGGTGGACGAGGATTTTCAACGGGAAGGGCTGCCCAAGCCGCTGCGGCCTTTTGTTGAGAAGTGTTTCGGACTGTCCTCCAACCCCCTGCGGCTGAGCCAGATCCGCACTGAGCGGCGCCGCGGCTCACCCTACGCGTCGCTACGGCAGTGCGGCTTCGAGCTGCGCAGTGCCGAGCAGTTGTACGT
This sequence comes from Pseudarthrobacter raffinosi, assembly GCF_023913835.1. Taxonomy (NCBI): domain Bacteria; kingdom Bacillati; phylum Actinomycetota; class Actinomycetes; order Micrococcales; family Micrococcaceae; genus Pseudarthrobacter; species Pseudarthrobacter raffinosi. Next base: position 54,470 of record NZ_JAMXBG010000017.1, read on the forward strand.
CTCCCACCGGATCCCGTACTTGAATTCGGCGACGGTGTCCGTGGAGGAAATGGCGGCCACCATCCTGCAGCGGATGAACCTCAAACATTAGGGAAAAATTTCACAAGCCCCGTGTGGCGCACATCATGTTGGAAAGAACGCTCCGGACCTGTCACTGTAGACAGGATCCGCGCCCACCAACCGGCCACAGCCGCGAGCGGGCGGCGCCCCGGCATGCCATCATCCCTGCAAAGGAGCAGCAATTATGACAACAGACATCCTGTGGTTCTCAGAACTCGGACTCAAGGACCTGGACCGGGTAGGGGGCAAGAACGCCTCCCTCGGTGAGATGGTGCAGAACCTCACCTCCGCCGGCGTCCAGGTCCCTGACGGCTTTGCCACGACGGCGGACGCCTACCGCAGCTTCCTGGCTGATTCGGGCCTGGACCAGAAGATCGCGGACCGGCTTGTGGGACTGGACACCGATGACGTGACGGCCCTGGCAGCTGCGGGCAAGGAGATCCGGGCGCTGATGCGCGAGACGCCCTTCCTGCAGGACTTCGAGGCGCAGATCCGGAACGCCTACCAGCAGCTGGTGGACAAGCACGCGGGCTCCGAGGACCTCTCCTGGGCCGTCCGTTCCAGCGCCACGGCGGAAGACCTCCCGGATGCCTCCTTCGCCGGGCAGCAGGAAACCTTCCTGAACGTCCGCGGCATCGAGAACATCCTGATCGCCATCAAGGACGTGTTCGCGTCCCTCTACAACGACCGGGCCATCGCCTACCGCGTGCACCACAAGTTTGAACACGCCGAGGTGGCACTCTCGGCGGGCATCCAGCGGATGGTGCGCTCCGACGTCGGGGCCTCCGGCGTGATGTTCACCATGGACACCGAGTCCGGGTTCCAGGACGCCGTGTTCGTCACGTCCTCCTACGGCCTGGGCGAGGCCGTGGTCCAGGGCGCCGTGAACCCTGATGAGTTCTACGTCTACAAGCCCGCGCTGCAGGCCGGGCGGCCCGCCATCCTCAAGCGCGGACTGGGCGAGAAGGCCCTCCAGATGACCTACACCAACAGCCAGGAGATCGGCCGGACCATCGACTTCGTGCCGGTCGAGGCCTCCTTGCGGAGCCGCTTCAGCCTCAGCGACGCCGACGTCGAGCAGCTCGCCCGGCACGCCGTCGCCATCGAGAACCACTACGGCCGTCCCATGGACATCGAATGGGGCAAGGACGGGACCGACGGCGGCCTGTACATCCTGCAGGCACGCCCGGAGACGGTGCAGTCCCGCCGGGCCGCCGGCAGCCTCAGCCGTTTCCGCCTCAACGCGACCGGCCGGGTCCTGGCCGAGGGCCGCGCGATCGGCCAGCGCATCGGTGCCGGCAGCGTCCGCATCCTCACATCGATCGACCAGATGGCCGCCTTCAAGACCGGCGATGTCCTCGTCGCGGACATGACCGACCCGGACTGGGAACCGATCATGAAGCGCGCCTCGGCCATCGTCACCAACCGCGGCGGACGCACCTGCCACGCGGCCATCATCGCCCGCGAACTGGGGATCCCCGCCGTCGTCGGCACCGGAAGTGCGACGGATTCCCTTACCGACGGCCTCGAGGTGACCGTCTCCTGCGCCGACGGCGAGACCGGCACCATCTACGAAGGCCTCCTGGACTTCAGCGTCGAGGAAACCGCCATCACCGAGCTGCCGGAGGCCCCGGTCAAGGTCATGATGAACGTCGGAACCCCGGAGCAGGCGTTCACCTTCGCCCAGCTGCCCAACCACGGTGTGGGCCTGGCCCGGCTGGAATTCATCATCAACCGCCAGATCGGCATCCACCCCAAGGCGCTCCTGAACCTGGACAGCCAGCCGGCGGACGTGGCCGCGGAAATCCGGGAACGGATTGCCGCGTACAGCAGCCCGCGCGACTACTACATCAAGCGCCTGGCCGAAGGGGTGTCCACCATCGCGGCGGCTTTCGCGCCGGAGCCGGTGATTGTGCGCATGTCCGACTTCAAGTCCAACGAGTACGCCAACCTCATCGGCGGACCGGCCTACGAGCCGCACGAAGAGAACCCGATGCTCGGCTTCCGCGGCGCCTCCCGGTACCTGGAGCCGTCCTTCCGGGACTGCTTCGACCTCGAGTGCGAGGCCCTGTCCTTCGTCCGCAACGAGATGGGGCTGACCAACGTCAAGCTGATGATCCCGTTCGTGCGGACCCTGGACGAGGCCCGCGGCGTGATCGAGCTGCTGGCGGAGAACGGCCTGGTCCGTGGCGAGAACGGCCTCGAGGTGATCATGATGTGTGAGATCCCCTCCAACGCGCTGCTCGCCGACGAATTCCTGGACTACTTCGACGGCTTCTCCATCGGCTCCAACGACATGACCCAGCTGGCCCTGGGCCTGGACCGGGATTCCGCGATTGTCTCGGGCGGCTTCGACGAACGCGATCCTGCCGTCAAGAAGCTCCTGAGCATGGCCATCAAGGCCTGCAAGGCGCGCGGCAAGTATGTCGGCATCTGCGGCCAGGGTCCCAGCGACCACGCCGACTTCGCCGAGTGGCTGGTCGGGGAGGGCATCGATTCCGTCTCCCTGAACCCCGACACCGTGGTGGACACCTGGCTCCGGCTCGCCGGCACCCCGGTGATTGAGCCTGTCGAAATCCGGTAACTAGCGCGAACTGAACGGACGACGTCCGCACCCGGGTTGGGTGCCGACGTCGTCCGTTCCCGGTGGTCGAGGATGTACTCCTCGACACGGCAGCGGCTTGTCGCTGCGCATATTCCGTGGCGCTATCTGAATATCACCGGCGCCAGGAAATATGCGGGTCACGGTCGGGTTTGCGCGTCGACAACCGCAGAACGCGTACGACGGCGGGGCGCGCCGGCCGCTGCCAGTTTGCGTTCCAGCTTCCCGGGTTCCATCAGATCGGCCGAGTCCCACCTCACCACGTTGAACCCAGCGGCCCGGATCCGGTTCTCGCGCTTCGTTTCCTCCGCCACTGACTGCGACGCCGTCCGGCCCTGGAGGAACTCCGGTTTGATGTATCCCGGCCTTCGAGAACCACAGACTGAAGCGGCGGGAGGGGGAGGGGAGAAAATCATGGTCCTCCGCGTTCCTGCGGTCGGCCTGCAAAACGTTGTGGTTGACGTACTGCACGGACAGTTCGGTGTGTGCGCGGCCGAGTCCCAGCGCCTCGAGCTCAAGCATGACATGGGTTCCGGTCGCGTCCTGGGTGCGGGGAAGCTGTCTTGGCTCTGATTTGTCCGTAGTTCCGCCGGACGTGAATCTTAGTCCGAGCGGTTGTGGCCGCCGGTTTCATCGCGGTGCGCCTGCTGTGGGGTGTCCGCGTCCAGGGACTCATGCGAGGCCGGTCCGCCTATGCCGTAGAAGTCGCTTTCTGGTGGCGCGTAGGCCTTCGGGTGGTCGCGTTTAGGGGTGCCGGATGCCGCCCCGTCCTTGGGCCGTGTGGTGTCGTGCGCGGGTGCGCCGGTGATTTCTTCCTTCGTTTTCTTCCCCGCCTGGCTTGCCTGTTCCTGAACTTCAGGTGTGTTCCTGGCGGTGTCGGAGACTTTGTCCCTGTGTGTCGGGCCCTCCCGGAAACCGCGGACTTTTAGTTTGAGTTTCTCGTAGCTGTCCCTGCCTGCCCGGGTGCCAAGGACATAGCCGACTGCTATACCTGATACGAATACGAGCTTATTTTTCATTTCGGTGCTCCTGCTTCTTTTCGGTGACAGAGCGTATTTAGGTTTCGGTACTTCGTTCGCGGCCCCGTAAGTGCCGATGGTCGTGCCCCGGCACCGCGCGAGGCGGTCAGGAGAGGGCCGGGTCACCTGCCGGGAGAATAGCTGCGGTGTTCCGGGGGGTGCGGATGACCTGGCCGGCGAAGGCAAAACCGCCGCCGAATCCGAAGAGCAGGGCGGGGCTGTCCGGGGGGACTTCCCCGGTGCGGACGAGTTTGGCCAGTGCGATCGGGATGCTGGCTGATGAGGTGTTTCCGGAGTGGATCACGTCGCGGGCGGTGATTGCCCGGGGGATACCCAGCTGGTCGGCGAGGGGTTCGATGATGCGCAGATTCGCCTGGTGCGGAATGAACGCGGCGAGGTCCTCGGGGCGGATTCCCGCCAGTTCGCAGGTCCGGCGTGCCAGTTGCGCTGCCTGTGTGATTGCCCAGCGGTAGACGGTGAGGCCCTCCTGTTCCAGGTGCAGGGAAGGCTCTTCGATTCTGACTGCCTGTGCGAGGGCCGGTACTGAGCCCCAGTGGACGGGCCCGACCCCGGGTTCGTCGGTGGCAGTCAGGAGTGCCGCGCCGGCACCGTCTCCGACCAGGACGCAGGTGCTCCGGTCGGCCCAGTCGGTGAAGTCGCTGAGTTTTTCCGCTCCGATGACTAGGGCTGTGGTCGCGGACCCGGCCCTGATTGCCTGATCGGCGATGGCCATCGCATGGGTGAAGCCGGAACAGGCGGCGTTGACGTCGAAAACGGCTGGCGAGGCGGCGCCGATGCTGGCCGAGACCCGGCCTGCGGTGCTGGGGGAGCGGTCCTTGGCCGTGACGGTGGCAACGATGATCAGGTCCAGGTCCCGGGCGTCCATCCCGGCGTTCTGAAGGGCGTCCTGTCCGGCTCGGATGGCCATGTCGGCTACGGATTCGGTGTCGGCAATGTGGCGCGATTCGATGCCGACTCTGCTGCGGATCCATTCGTCACTGGTGTCCACCATCAGGCTCAGCTCACTGTTGGTGAGGATCCTGGCCGGTTGGTAGGATCCGACGCCGACGACACGGGATCCGCGGACGAGAGCATCCGGCAGGCTGCGGGGCGGGGACGGGTTCATGGGGGGCTCCTGGTCTGGGTGCGGTATGGCATGACGGGGCCCGTCAGCGCGGGGTGGGTGGGGACGTGTTCGGCGCCGGCATGCCCCCCGGGGAGGGGGGAATTGAGGTGATCGATGCGGGCCGTGAGCCGGATGAGTTCTTGGTGTATTGGTGGCCAGGCCGCCCCCGCGCACGGGTGGCGTCCCGGGCCGGTGGACCGGACCGGGCTTCGTTGTCGGTCCCTGCGACGGGACGGGGCTTACAGGTCGCGTACCGCATCGCGGTTTCCCGGGGTTGGGGCGATCCTGGGCCGGCGGAGCGTGTCGAAGAGTTCAGGCAAGTCCATGTTGGCAGCCGCCGCGACCTCTTCCGGGGGTATCTGGGCCGCCATGGCCGTGCACAGGGCATGCACGAGGGCTTCATGGGCCTGGTCGATCTGCACCTGGAGCATTTCCAGTTCGGCGGACGCGGCCCAGATGCTGGTCAGGTACCGGTCCATGATGGTCCTGCTTTCCGTGAGGGGCGGACTGTAAGGAGCGCGGCGAGGTCAGTCATTGGGATCCGGGGAGCGGACATCACGTTCTCCGATCTCGGCGGCTCCGAGGGCAGCGGCCGCCGGGCCGTGCGTGGTGTCATGGCTCCGTTGTGCCAATTCAGGGTGGTGGAGGTCCAGGGCGGGACGCTCTGAACGGATCCGGGGCAGGGACGTGAAGTTGTGGCGCGGCGGCGGGCAGGACGTGGCCCATTCGAGCGAGGCCCCGAACCCCCACGGATCATCCACTTCGACCTTCTGCGCATTGCGGGCGGTGATGAAGATGTTCCAGAAGAACGGAACCAGGGAAGCGCCGAGGAGGAAGGAGGAGACGGTGGAGAACTGGTTCATCCAGGCGAAGTTGTCCTCGGGCAGGTAGTCGGCGTAGCGGCGGGGCATGCCTTCGACGCCGAGCCAGTGCTGGATGAGGAAGGTGCCGTGGAAGCCCAGGAACAGGAGCCAGAAGTGGATTTTGCCCAGGCGTTCGTTGAGCATCTTGCCGGTCCATTTCGGCCACCAGAAGTAGAACCCGGCGAACATCGCGAACACCACGGTGCCGAAGACGGTGTAGTGGAAGTGGGCGACCACGAAGTAGGTGTCGGAGACGTGGAAGTTCAGCGGCGGGGAGGAAAGGATGATCCCAGTCAGGCCGCCGAAGAGGAACGTGACGATGAAACCCAGGCTCCAGAGCATGGGAGTTTCGAAGGTCAGGGACCCGCCCCACATGGTGCCGATCCAGTTGAAGAACTTCACGCCGGTGGGCACGGCGATGAGCATCGTCATGAACGCGAAGAACGGCAGCAGCACGGAGCCGGTGACGTACATGTGGTGTGCCCACACGGTCACGGATAATGCGGCGATGGAGATGGTTGCGTAGACAATGCCCTTGTAGCCGAAGATCGGTTTGCGGCTGAAGACCGGGAAGATCTCCGAGACGATGCCGAAGAACGGCAGGGCAATGATGTACACCTCGGGGTGGCCGAAGAACCAGAACAGGTGCTGCCACAGGACCGGGCCACCGTTTTCGGGGTCGAAGATGTGGGCGCCGAATTTCCGGTCAGCGCCGAGGGCGAAGAGGGCCGCGGCGAGCGGCGGGAACGCCATAAGGATCAGGATGGCCGTGACCAGGGTGTTCCACGTGAAGATCGACATCCGCCACATGGTCAGGCCCGGGGCGCGCATGCAGATGATGGTGGTGATGAAGTTCACCGCGCCCAGGATGGTGCCGAAACCGGACAGGGCCAGGCCGAAGACCCACAGGTCCCCGCCGACCCCCGGGGTGAAGGTGGTGTTGGAGAGCGGCGCGTACGCGAACCAACCGAACGACGCGGCTCCCTGGGGGGTGATGAACCCGGAGACAGCGATGAGGGAGCCGAAGAGGAAGAACCAGAACGCCAGGGCATTAAGCCGAGGGAAAGCAACGTCCGGGGCGCCGATCTGCAGGGGCATCATGACGTTCGCGAACCCGGCGAAGAGCGGGGTGGCGAACATCAGCAGCATGATGGTTCCGTGCATGGTGAACAGCTGGTTGTACTGTTCCTTGGTTTGCAGGATCTGCATGCCTGGCTCGAACAGCTCGGCCCGGATGAGCAGCGCCATGACCCCGCCGAGGCAGAAGAACGTGAACGATGCGATCAGGTACATGTACCCGATAATTTTGTGGTCGGTGGTGGTAATCCAGCTGACCACGATGCGTCCCTTGGACCGGGGGACCACGGCGGCGGGGGCAGCGGCGAGGGTTGTGCTAGCGGTCATGACGGGACCTTATGATCGGTGTTCCTGGTGGACAAGGGTGTGTTGAAGGCCGGTACATCCGGGGCCCGGGCAGGTTTGCGGGCCAGGAGGACGCAGTCCAAGGCGGGGCGCCGGTCCCCGGGAACGGGCCGGGAGAGGGTCTCGGCTGATTCGACTTCCAGGCCGGACCGCCGAGCCCACGCGGCGACTTCGGTGCTGCCATGCAGCATGGATTGGTCCCGCGGGCCTGTGGCGCCTTCGCGCGGGTCTTCCGGATCATGGCCGATGAAGAGGAAGATTCCCCCGGGGGCGAGGGCCAGGGCGGCACGGGCGATGACCCGTTCGAGGTCCGGTCCGGGCAGGTCCAGGAAGGCGGCCAGGACCAGGTCCAGGCTCGCCGGGTCCGGAGTGTGCACCGTTACTTCGGCGACTGTCCAGGTGACCAGGCCGGTGACTCCTTCGGCGAAGGCACGCTCCCGCCCGAGGGCCAGGGCTTCTGCGGAAAAGTCCAGGGCCTGGACGTGCCAGCCGCGCCCGGCCAGCCAGACCGCGTGCCGGCCGTCCCCGGACCCGAGGTCCAGTGCCCGCCCGGGCGTGAGCCCGTTCAGTGCTGAGCGCACAGTCGAGCTGGCGGGGGACCAGCCATAGGCGGCGCTGGCGTACCACCGGTCCCAGGCTTGCGCGTCCGCGGGGTACCCGGTTCCGCCGGGTCTGGAGTGCTTCCACGCCGGCAGCGGCATGCCGTCCACGCTCATCGCCGGCTCCTGCCAGGGTACGGCGCGCCAGCTCCCGCAGGACCGCCGGATGAGGCATTGCGGCGTCGGAACGCGGCGATCCCGGCGGGGATGCCGACGGTCGGGCCGGTCAGTACCACCGCGGCCAGCCAGGCCGGGTTCGTGGGCCCTGCGAGAAGTGCCGGGAGGTCGAACAGCAGAAGGGCCGCGAGTCCGAAACCCAGGAGGTAGTGCGGCACGTGATCCCGTTGCGGCCTGGATTCCGCGGTGGCTGTCGGTGGCAATGGATGCTCCTGAACATTCATCGGACCGTGGTGTTTCCGGGAGTAGTTCCCGCAGCCCGGCCACGGACGGGGTCCTGGCCTGCGTCGGGTGCCTTGTCCTGTGGGGGATGTTCGGTGGCACGGGTGGCCCTGGCCCGGGCGACGTGGCTGCGGGCGTGTTCCACAGCCGGGGGCAGATCTTCGAACAGGTGTTTGTGGTGGCGCAGGGACTCCAGCACACCTACCCGGGTGACCAGGGCCAGGTGGCGTTCCTGGATGCCTTTGATCAGCACGGTAATTCCGCGGCGTTCGAGGGCGTTGACGATGTCGGTGATGACCCTTGCCCCGGTCGCGTCCAGGACCTGGAGCTGGGACATGCGGATAATGACCACGTCGACGTTGCGGATCGCGCTGACCCGGTCCAGGACGCGTTCGGCGGCGGCGAAGAACAGGGCCCCGTCGAGCCGGAACACGGCAATGTGTTCGTCCCCGTCCTGGACCGGTCCCGGGATTTCTTCGCGGTGCACGCCGCTGGAGTTGACCAGGGTGCGCAGGGCGAAGAAGGACGCGACGGCGATGCCGATCGCAACGGCCTGGATCAGGTCGAAGGACACAGTGATCAGGGCGGTGATGAAGAAAACGACCGTGTCTGCCCTGGTGGAGCCGATCACGCTGCGCAGCGTGGCGAGGGACACCATGCGCGTAGCGGTGACTATCAGGACACCGGCGAGGGCCGCGAGCGGGATCCGGGAGACCGGGCCGGTGGCCAAGTAGACCACGGCCAGCAGGACCAGGGCGTGGATGATCGCGGCAAGCCTGGTCCTGCCGCCGGAGCGGATGTTTACCGCGGTGCGGGCGATGGCGCCGGTGGCAGGCATGCCGCCGAAGAACCCGGAGCAGACCGAAGCCAGTCCCTGGCCGAGGAGTTCGCGGTCCGCGTCATAAGGGCCGGTGTCAGAGATCGAGGCGGCGACCCGTGCTGAGAGCAGCGACTCGATCGCGGCCAGCGCCGCGATCGTGGCCGCAGGGGCGGCCAGCGCAGCCACTGCGCCCCAGTCCAGGGCGGGGATCACCGGGGCGGGCAGGGTGTCCGGCAGGGCACCTATCCGGGCCACAGGAAGGTCCAGGACCTGGGCGGCGATGCTGGCGACGATGATGGCAATGAGCGACCCGGGGATCTGCGGGTGGATCCGGGGGGCCGCGATCATGATCAGCGCGACCACGGCCACCAGGGCCACGGGGGCCAGGAGAGCGGCGGGGGACGCTGTGGTGAGCCCCTGGACGGCAGAAACGGCGGCGTTGCTGCTCGGTCCGGCTTTAACGCCGAAGGCCGCCGGGACCTGTTGGAGGAAGATGATCATCGCGATCCCCAGGGTGAATCCTTCGATCACCGGCCACGGCAGGAGGGTAACGACCCGGCCGAGTTTGAGTACCCCGGCAACGATGACGATCACCCCGGCCAGGACCGAGACCGCGGCCAGCGCACCGATGCCCTGGGTGGCAATGACCGGGCCCAGGACGACGACCATCGCCCCGGTCGGCCCGGAAACCTGGATGTTCGAGCCGCCAAAAACAGCCGCGATCACCCCCGCGATCACCGCAGTGATCAGTCCGCTGGCCGCACCGGCGCCGGAGCTGACACCAAAGGCCAGCGCCAGCGGCAGCGCGACGATACCGACCGTGATGCCCGCGACCAGGTCCCCTTTCCAACTGCGGGGCAGTTCACCATAATCCCGCCAGGTCGGCAACAGCGCACGGGCCGTGTCCAGAGCGCTCATCAGACGCTGCCTGCAGGGGCAGCCGCAGGAGAGCTTGCCGCCGAATATTCGAGCTGGTCACGGGTGTTGCGCAGCATGTCGTTCAGCAGCAGCTTGGCCACCGCGAGGAGGTCCGCGACCTGGGGGTACGCCAGGGAATAGAACATCTGCAGGGCCCGGCGTTCAGCCGTCACCAGGTGGTAGCGGCGCAGCACGGACAAGTGCTGGGACAGATGCGAGGCCTCCAGCCCGGTCGCGGCGAGCATGTCGGTCACCGACACTTCCGGTGCCGCGGACAACATCTCCAGCACCCTGATCCGCACCGGATGCGCCAGACCTTTGAACAGGTTGGCCTTTACCTCATATAAGGGCGCCCGGAAATCCGAAAAATCGTCCATGCCTGCCTCCCGGCCTCACAGCAAAACCTTGCTTGACTATTTTATCCTTCTATCATCCAATATAACAGGGGGTAAAGCAGTTGCCCCCGCCGGGCCCGCTGGCGCGGGCTCGGACACAGCCCATATCGGTGGGCACCGTCACGGACGTTGGCCGGCCGGAAAGAGGTCACCATGCCCATGGCAGTAAAGCCCCAGCCGGCCCCCACGGCCCGCCGCGCGTCAAAGCCCCATCGCCGGGCCGGGGCGGGTGCGGCATGAGGGACCCGCTGACGACATCGGGGGTCGAGCGGCCAGCGCCCGTTCCTGCTCCCACGCCTCCGGCTCCGATCATCACCGGGGTCTCGGTGGACACCTCCGGACCGGACGTGCGCGTGGAATTTGAACTGAACAGGCCCCCAGCCGGGGGAAGCTACCTGGTAGGGCTCCGTGCCGGCGACGCGGACCGGAGCACGATCAGGCACCTCACAGTCAGCCTCCGGGACGGCCGCGTCACAGGCCAGTCCACCTACGATTTCGGGACCGTCACCCGCACGGTGCACCCTCGAGGCGGCGCGACCTGCGCGGGTGCGTCCGTCACGGCGCTCTTCCCGCGGGCATCCCTGACCGGGCTGGGGGAAGATCGCGATATCACCGCGTACAGCTCCCTCAACGGACAGGAACTCCAAGCAGGGATTCCCCTCACCCGGATGGCGACCGGAGGCCTCAGGCTATGAGCGGACAGCCCGCGGATTTTTCCCGGCACGGCCCAGGTGCCGGCACCGCCCGGGACTACGCAATCTTCTTCACCCGGGAACTGGCCGGCGGCGTTGCTGCCGTCGAAAAACAACTCGATGCCCATCTGGGGCAGTGCAGCAGCCTCCGTCAATGGGCAGCGGCCCGCGGCGCAACGCTCGCTGACGCCGCGCAGGGGATCGAAGTACTCGGAGGACTCCTCACCGGGCCGGAGAGGATCGAGCTGGCGCCGTGGCGCCTGAAGGTAGAAGCCGGACTCTTCATCGGAACCGTCCTGGTCCGGAACTCCCCGCGGTGCGGTGGCTCCTGCTGCCCAACGGCCACCCCGTCGTCCACCTTGCGGAAAACAAAGACCTGGACGTCATCGCCCTCGCCCGCGCCCGCCTGGAAATCGGGGCCCCGGACCTGAGGACCGTCCTGCCCTACGCCGAAAGCCTGACGCCGGGACCTTAGCACCTGCCGGCGCACCGCCCAATCCCTGCCGTTGCCCGGCCGAAGGGCCGCCTCACGGGGGCGTCCGAGCATCACGATCTCAGGGGCAGGGCAGCGCAGGTCCGCGACTACCTGTTATATTAGATGATGTATCCATCAAACAGTAAACCTGCGGCCAGTTTTCTTTACCGCGAGGCCGGCGGGCCCTGCCTGTCCCGGGCCGCTTGGCCGCGGCTTCACGAACCATTCCCCATGAGCTTTCTAAGACCGCCCCGCCCGCCGTCAGTGCGGGGGAAGGAAGAGAATCGTGCACAACACCACATACTCCAGCCTCCTGGACACCGCCCCCATTGCCTCCCCCCGTCTTCTGGACTGGGTCGGCGAAGTAGCCGCCCTGACCGGACCGGACCGCATTCACTGGGTCGACGGATCAGAGGCCGAATACCGTGCGCTCACCGACGGGCTCGTCGCCGCCGGTACGCTGACGCGCCTGGCCGAGGACAAGTTCCCCAACTCCTTTGCCGCCTTCTCCGACCCCAAGGACGTCGCCCGGGTCGAAGAGCGGACGTTCATCTGCTCCGAAGACGAACGGGACGCAGGTTTCACCAATAACTGGATGGAACCCGCGCAGATGAAGGAAAAACTGCATGAGCTCTTTGCCGGTGCAATGCGCGGGCGCACCATGTACGTGATTCCGTTCGTGATGGGCCACCTCGACGCGGAGGACCCCAAATTCGGGGTTGAGATCACTGACAGCGCCTACGTCGTGGCGTCAATGCGGATCATGGCGCACACCGGTGCGGGCGTGCTGGCCAGAATGGTCGAGCTGGACGCGGATTTCGTCCCGGCGCTGCACTCGGTCGGCGCACCGCTGGAGCCAGGCCAGCAGGATGTCAGCTGGCCCTGTAACGAAGAGAAATGGATCGTTCACTTCCCCGAGGAGAAGTCCATCTGGTCCTACGGCTCCGGCTACGGAGGCAACGCGCTGTTGGGTAAGAAGTGTTACTCACTGCGCATCGCCTCCGCGATGTCCCGGCAGGAGGGCTGGCTCGCGGAACACATGCTCATCCTCAAACTCACCAGCCCGGCACAGAAGGTCTACTACATCTCCGCCGCCTTCCCCTCGGCCTGCGGTAAAACCAACCTCGCCTTGCTCAACCCCACCGTGGAGGGCTGGAAAGTGGAAACCCTCGGGGATGACATCGCCTGGATACGTCCGGGCAAGGACGGGGAACTGCGCGCCACCAACCCGGAGGCGGGCCTCTTCGGCGTCGCACCGGGCACCGGCTGGCACACCAACCCCAACGCGATGGACGCCATCGCCAAGGGCAACACTATCTTCACCAACGTCGCCCTCACCGATGACGGCGGCGTCTGGTGGGAAGGCATGACCCGGGAGACCCCGGAGCACCTGACCGACTGGACCGGACAGGACTGGACCCCCGCCTCCGGCCGGCCCGCAGCGCACCCCAACTCACGGTTCTGCACCCCCCTCAGCCAGGTCAGTATCCTGGCCGAGGAATACTACCAACCCGAGGGTGTGCCGCTCTCCGCCATCTTCTTCGGTGGCCGCCGGAAGACAACCATCCCGCTGGTCACCGAGTCCAGAGATTGGGCGGGCGGTGTCTTCATGGGGTCGACGCTGTCTTCCGAGACGACAGCGGCAGCCGCCGGTCAGGTCGGGGTCGTCCGCCGCGATCCGATGGCCATGCTGCCCTTCATCGGCTACAACGCCGGGGACTACCTCAACCACTGGTTGGAGACCGGCCGGACGGCCAATCCCGCAAAACTGCCCCGGATCTTCCTGGTCAACTGGTTCCGCCGCGGCAGCGACGGAAGTTTCCTCTGGCCCGGGTTTGGCGATAACTCCCGCGTCCTGAAATGGGCCATCGAACGGCTCGAAGGGACAGCGGCTGCCATCGAAACCCCCATCGGCTTCGTCCCCGCACCGGAGTCCCTCGACATCGAAGGCCTTGACGTCACCCCCGGACACCTCAGTGCCGCATTGGCGGTCGATTCACACGAATGGGCCCAGGAAATCGACAGCATCGATCAGTGGTACGCCCGGTTCGGTGACTCGCTGCCCGCCCAGTTGCCGGCCGAGCTGCAACATCTCAAGAACCGCTTCGCTGCCCGCCGGGGGACGCCGCGCATCAGCTCCCGATAGGTGCCAGACGTGGTGCCCGGCGTCATCCGCGCCGGCCCGCGACGTCAGACCCACCGCCAGGGCTTCAGATGTCAGAGACCACCATCGGTGTGGGTCAATGTGCCCATGAATCAAGGAGACGGTATGAACGAAAAGATCAAGGTTGTTGGATCCATTGTGGAGCTTGACGGCGACGAGATGACCCGCATCATCTGGCAGTTCATCAAGGACCGCCTGATCGTCCCGTATCTGGATGTGGACCTGAAATACTTCGATTTGTCCATCCAGAACCGTGACGCAACCGATGACCAGGTCACGATCGACGCCGCGAACGCCATCAAGGAATACAACGTCGGCGTTAAGTGCGCCACGATTACCCCTGACGAGGCGCGCGTTGAGGAGTTCGGCTTGAAGAAGATGTGGCCGTCCCCGAACGGAACCGTCCGTAACATCCTGGGCGGCGTCGTTTTCCGCGAGCCCATCATCATTTCCAACATCCCGCGCCTGGTTCCGGGCTGGAACAAGCCGATCATCATCGGCCGTCACGCCTTCGGCGACCAGTACATGGCGACCAACTTCAAGGTCCCGGGTCCTGGCACGCTGACCATGACCTTCACCCCCTCCGACGGAGGCGAAGAGATCAAGCAGACGGTGGTCACCTACCCCGACGGGGGAGGGGTTGCCATGGGCATGTATAACTTCAACGACTCCATCCGGGACTTCGCCCGCGCCTCCTTCGCCTACGGACTGCAGCGAAACTACCCCGTGTACCTCTCTACCAAGAACACCATCCTGAAGGCCTACGACGGCCAGTTCAAGGATCTCTTCCAGGAAGTATTCGACGCCGAGTTCAAGGACCAGTTCGAAGCGGCAGGCCTCAGCTACGAGCACCGGCTGATCGATGACATGGTCGCTTCGGCGATGAAGTGGGACGGCGGCTACGTCTGGGCCTGCAAGAACTACGACGGCGACGTCCAGTCCGACACCATCGCCCAGGGCTACGGCTCGCTCGGCCTCATGACCTCCGTGCTGATGACCCCGGACGGCAAGACCGTCGAGGCTGAAGCCGCACACGGCACCGTGACGCGCCACTACCGCCAGCACCAGTTGGGCAAGCCGACCTCGACCAACCCGATCGCCTCGATCTTCGCGTGGACCAGGGGCATCATGCACCGCGGGAAACTGGACAACACCCCTGCCGTCATTGACTTTGCTGTGACTCTCGAAGACGTCGTCATCAAGACGGTCGAATCCGGCCAGATGACCAAGGACCTGGCCCTTTTGGTGGGGCCGGACCAGGAATGGCTCACCACAGAGGAGTTCCTCGCAGCACTGGACGACAATCTTCAGGCACGCCTGGGCTAGTCCCCCCGCCCGACCCGTCCCGGCGATCCACTCGCAAGTTCCAGAAAACGCCGAACGTGCTCAGCGCAGTTCTAGCTTGGTCGGATCGGCCGCTTCCGTGTCCTCCTGGGCCGAGCCCGGGTCGGGTCGTGGAGGGCCAAGGGGTCCAAACCCGGCGTTAGGCTGGGCGGTATATCTTCGGCGCAAGAGCGCCGGATGAGGCAGACAACAAGGCCAAACGGCATGTCCGGGGCCATGGAAGGACGATCATGCTCTCTGACGCGCAGTATCCCGCGGCGAACCTGGCCCCGGATGAATGCTGGGAACTGCTGGCCGGTACGACAGAGGGCCGGCTGGCCGTGAGTGTGCATAACAAGCCTGATATTTTTCCCGTGGAATTCCACGCCCAGGACGGAAAAATACTTGTGCGAACGCCGCAGGGCGAAATGCTTGTGGAACTGACCATCAACCCTTCGGTGGCCTTTGAAGCGAACGGCCGGTCGGAAGCGTCCGCCTGGATCGTTGTCGTTCAAGGGACGGCCCGCGAACTGCAGAACTGGTCGGAAATCGACGCCGCTCAGCAGAAGGCCCAGCGCCCCTGGACGCCGACCGCGAAAGGGTCCTACGTGGAGATTGTCCCGACCGGGATCACCGGCCGGCGGCGGCCGGTCGACACCCAGATGGACGCACAGGAGTAAGAGAGGAGGGCCGGGTAACATCCGAGCTCCCCCTGCACCTGCCGGGTTGCGGATGTAGTACCCACCGGAACAGGTAGGTGGCGATCCCTGCCCCGGTGAGGGCAATAGCGGACATGATCTAGGCAGCTGCCGGATCAAACGGCTCGACGGGCATCGCCGCGGAGTGCCGGAACGGGCTCAGATCCTGCAGCCGGGCAGGCAGGCGGTTTGCCTGTCCCCTCAGAGTACTTTGCGGCCCTTAGGGCTCCGGCTGCCTCCGAACGCGACAGCGAAGGAATGGAGCGCATTCGCCTCGTGCGCTACGACATTCAGGCCCGGTCCAAAAGCTTTAGCCCGTGAAGGACGCGGTCGCGGGCCAAGAGAAGCGGTGGAAGGTCGGTCATGTAGCGAAGATGCCAGCTGCGCGCCCTCGGCGCGAGGGGTAGGTGCCGCTATGTGGAGAAGTCCTGGCGACGCGCTTGTGCGTTTCCGACCCGCACCTCCACGGGCGCACCCGGAATATGGACTGCGTAGTGGAATATCCGGGTCGAAAACGAATTTGCGCGTCACAGAACCGGGGAGGAACGCACGACGTCGGCCCCCGGGTTGGGTGCCGACGTCGAACGTTAATGTCAGCCCTGGTTGATGCGGATCATGTTGCCGGACGGGTCGCGGAAGGCGCAGTCGCGCGGGCCCCACGGCTGGACGATGGGTTCCTGGAGAACCTCGGCGCCTGACGCCCGGAGGGTTTCGAAGGTGGCGTCGAGATCGTCCGTGTTGAACACGAGCATGGGCATAACGCCTTTGGTGAGGAGCTCCTGGATGGAGTCCCCGTCGGCCTGGGAGCGGCCGGCGTGGGGAGGGGAGAGGACGATCTCAAGGTCGGGCTGGGCGGCACTGCCAAGGGTGACCCAGCGCTGTCCGTCCGAGCCGACGTCGTTCCGGACTTCCAGGCCAAGGGCGTCGCGGTAGAAGGCGAGGGACTCATCGAGATCGTTGACGGTGACGTGTGCGTACTTCAATAAAATGTTCATGTCTCCCACGCTAGGGGAGCGGCTAGGAAGAGGCTTCTTCAATCCTGCTCGGTTTGCGGGCGGGCCGGGTGTGCTGCCGGGCGATGCACGTGGGCATCGCCTTCACGGCGTGGTGTTCGCGGGCCCGGTAGGCGCTGGGCGTCATGCCGACGATCTCGGTGAACCGCGAGCTGAAGGAACCCAGGGACGTGGAACCCACCTCCATGCACGCATCGGTCACGCTGGCGCCGGCGCGCAGCAGGGCCATGGCGCGTTCGATCCGCCGCGTCATGAGGTAGTTGTACGGCGTCTCACCGTAGGCGGCCTTGAACTGGCGGGAGAAGTGCGCCGCTGACATGAGGGCCCCGGCGGCCATGGTGGGCACGTCCAGCGGCCGGGCGTACTCGCGGTCGATCAGGTCACGCGCCCGGCGCAAATGTGCCAGGTTGGCCAGCTCCTGCGGTGTCATGAGGCAAGTCTAGTTTCACAGAGCCCCTGACACGCCGGGCTTTTGCGTGTCCTGGGCGGAGGGGCTGGGGAGGAACGTCCGACGGCGGCAGCCGCCCCGGGCAGTGGATGATCGGAAATATCCTTCTGATTCAAGCGTTTGCCCGTGATCATGAAGGGCCACAACGTATTTTCAGAAATATGTTGCAGATTTGTATCCAATAGGGAAAAGTGGGCGGTGAAACCAGAGGAATCAGCAATATATTTCAGAAGGAGCCGCAGTGGAGGACGTCGCAGCCATCGGGGCGAGCATTCGGCGCGCCCGAAAGGAGGTTGGTATCACCCAGGGCACGCTGGCCGACCTGATCGGTACGTCCTCCCGGACCGTTCACGCCATCGAAACCGGGACCGGCAATCCATCCCTGGTCACGGTGGCCGCCGCGGCCAACGCTGTGGGGCTGCACCTCAAGGCTACCGATGCCTGACGACCTGGGGCGACTGAGATTCGTCCGCAGCGCGGATGTGTACAAGGCAGGTGTCCTGGCGGGACGTTTGAACCGGACCAGCCGCGGCAGTGTCGTCTTTTCCTACACGCCCGACTACCTCAGCACCGCCGGCCGCCCTATCGCGACCACCCTGCCTGTTGTCGCGGAGCCGGTGGAAGCACCCAGTGGCGCGCTGCCGTCCTTTTACTCAGGCCTCTTACCCGAAGGCCACCGCCTCACGGTCCTGAAGGACGCCGTGAAGACCAGCCTCGGTGATGAGCTCAGCCTTCTGCTTGCCGTCGGTGCCGACGTTCCCGGTGACGTGCAGATCGTACCCGCCGGAAAAGTGCCGGGGGAGCCACTGCCGCTGGCGGACACGTCGCGTCCGGAGGACCTGGACTTCGCTGTCCTCGCCGACGCAGTGGACCCTCACGGGCTACCGGGAGTCCAGGCCAAAGCCAGCGCTTCGATGCTGACCACCCCGGTCGCCTTGGCCAACCGGCGGTACCTGCTCAAACTGGATCCGCCGCGGCACCCTCATCTGGTCCTAAATGAAGCAGCGCACCTCACGGGGGCTAAGGCGCTGAAAATCCCGGTGGCCAAGCACAGCGTTGTCTCGGACCGGAATGGCCTGCCCGGACTCCTCGTGGAGCGGTTCGACCGCACGCAGGACCACGGGCTGCTGCGCCTGGCCCTGGAGGATGCCGCACAGGTCCTGAACCTTCCTCCGGCATCAAAATATGCCGTGAGCTCCGAGGAAGTAGTGGAGGCGTTGGCTGGGCTGTGCAAAGCCAAAGCTGTTGCCGTCAGGAACCTCTACCTGCAGTTCGTCTTCGCGTGGCTGACCGGAAACGGTGACCTGCATGCCAAGAACGCGTCGGTCCTGGAGGGCCTGTACGGCGGCTGGGTAGTGGCGCCGGTCTACGACATCCCCTGCACGCTGCTCTATGGCGATGACACCATGGCCCTGACCGTCTCCGGCCGCGTCAAGAACCTCAAGGCCCGGCATTGGCAGGAGTTTGCGGCCAGCATCGGGTTGCCCCCACGCGCGGCCACTGCCGCCAACAATATCGCGTTGGCGGCAGCCACCGCTATCGATCTGGAAGTCCTTCCCTTCGCGGGGTCACCTTTGAACGGGGCGCTGCGGGAACTCCGCTTCCGCCGCGCCGAGCTAAAGGGCTGATCGGATGTCCTCCCGGTGATCGAGCCTGTCGAAATCATGACGCCTCGATGAGCAATTCCCATCCCGCCGGAACCGGGCCCTCTTGAACTTATCCAGGCCGATAATTTAGTACCTGCCGCGCGCCGGTCGTGGCGACGCGCAAACGGTCTGGCGCTACGCAAACGCGCCGGGGACCCCCGAATACGGGTGTCGACAGCGCGGGTGCGCGTCCTAAGGGAATGTGCGCGTCGTGGAGGAAGTGGGGAGGAACGTCCGACGGCGGCACTCGGCGAGGGTGCCGACGTCGTACGTCCCCGGTGGTCGAGCCTGTCGAGACCCCGGCATTACGCCAGCGGCTGGAGAAATACGGCATATTTTAGTTTCTTAATTCACCAGGGCTCGGTGTAAAGTTTCGGAGTTAGGCTCCCCTAATCTCGCCGAAGACACCTATGGACCACACGCTATGAGCACTCAACTTGACCTTCAACGCCTGTCGTTTGCCGCGAACCTCGCGGACAACGGTGACAGGACTGCCATTGCCACCAGCAACGGGGTCCTGACGTATCGGGAACTGGCCGACCGTGTTGAGGAGCTGGGCCGGCGCCTCGGTACCGAACGACGCCTGGTGGCACTGACGGCCGGTAACGATGTTGACTCATTGGTGGGGTACTTGGCGGCCATGGCGGCCGGTCATCCGCTGATCCTCCTGCCCGCGGACAAGCCTGCCGCCCTGGAGTCCCTGGTCGAGGCCTATGATCCGGACGTTATCCTGAGTTCGGCGAACGGCCGGACAGTGCTGGAGGAGCGGCGGCCTGGCACCGTACACTCTCTGCACCCGGACCTGGCCCTTCTGTTGAGCACCTCAGGTTCCACCGGTTCACCCAAGCTTGTGCGGCTGTCCTATGAAAACCTCCAGGCGAACGCAGAGTCCATCGCGGAATACCTCGGCATCACGGAGTATGACCGGGCAATGACCACGCTGCCCATGTCCTACTGCTATGGACTGTCAGTGATCAACAGCCACCTGCTGCGCGGTGCCAGCCTGGTCCTGACGGATCTGTCCGTGGTGGACCCCTGCTTCTGGGATCTGTTCCGCAGCGAGGGTGCCACATCGTTCGCAGCCGTTCCCTACACCTTCGAGTTGCTCGAGCGGGTGGGGTTCGCCGCGATGAATCTGCCCACGCTCAGGTATGTGACCCAGGCTGGCGGCAGGCTCGGCCCTGACCTGGTCCGGCGCTACGCCGGACTGGGCGCAAGGAGCGGCTGGGATCTCTATGTGATGTACGGCCAGACGGAGGCCACCGCACGCATGGCATACCTCCCGCCCCGGCTGGCAGGTACGTCGCCAGGGGCCATCGGAATCCCTGTCCCCGGCGGCGCCTTCCGGATAGACCCGGTCCCCGGACTGGAGCATGGGGAGCTGGTCTATTCCGGGCCCAACGTGATGCTGGGTTACGCCCAGACGCCGGAGGACCTCGGCCTCGGACGGACGGTGGATGAACTCCGCACCGGCGACCTGGCGCGCAAGAACGCTGACGGACTGTACGAGGTCGTGGGAAGGCGCAGCCGGTTCGTCAAGATCGTCGGCCTCCGCGTCGACCTTGGACAAGTGGAACGGATCCTTGCAGATCTTGGTATTCAGGCGGCAAGTGCGGGCACGGACCAGGGGCTCGTGGTTGCCGTCCAGGGTGAACACGACCCGGCGCTGCTGGGCAAGCTCCTCGCCCAGGGCATAGGCCTGCCCCGAGCTGCCCTGGAAGTCCACGCGGTGCCGGAGCTCCCGCGTCTGGCGTCCGGCAAGCTGGACTACCCGGCCGTCCTGACGCTCGCCAAACCCACAGGTCAAGGCGCGCCATCCAGCGCGAACTCCGGAGCTAAGCCGCAGGACAGTGTGGTGCGGATTTTTGAGGACACGCTGGAGCTGACGGACATTTCCGACGACGACACGTTCGTTTCGCTCGGCGGGGACTCTCTTTCGTATGTGGCAGCGTCCGTGCGGCTTGAGCAGGCATTGGGGCATCTGCCCCCGGACTGGCACATCACCCCGGTGGGAGTGCTGGGGGCCCGCCGTGAACAGCCGCGGCCGCGGAAACGCCGCCTGTTCGCCCGGCTTGAAACCAGCATCGTGCTGCGGGCGGTCTCCATTTTCCTGATCGTCAGCACCCACATCGGATTCCTGCACTGGCAGGGTGCCGCCCACGTGCTCATGGCAGTGGCGGGGTTCAACTTCGCCCGGTTCCAGCTCTCCGGGGAACGTGTGCCGCGGCTGCGGAAACAAGCCGCCAGCCTGGCCAGGGTCATCATCCCCAGCATGGCCTTCATCGGCTTCGCCTACCTGATCACCGACAGATACAGCCTGGCGAATATCTTCCTCCTCAACGCCATCATCGGACCCGAAGAGGTGACCACCCGGTCGCATTTCTGGTTCATCGAGGTGCTCGTCTACCTGCTGGTCAGCATGACGGCGTTGCTCGCCCTGCCCTGGGTCAGCCGGGCCGAAAAGCGCTTCCCGTTCCTTTTTCCGCTGGTACTCCTCGCCGCCGGACTCCTTACACGCTATGAGCTTTTTGAGCCGGGAATTCCGCACACACCGCCCATATTCTGGCTTTTCGCGCTGGGATGGGCGGTTGCCCGGGCCCGTCACATCCTTCAGCGCTGCACCGTGAGCCTGGTGGCCGCTTTGACCATCCCGGGGTTCTTCGACAACCCCGCCCGTGAACTGACTGTCCTGGCCGGGATACTCCTGCTCCTGTGGCTGCCCAGCATTCCCGTCCCGGCCGGGCTCCGGCGCCTCACCGTTCTGCTGGCCAGCGCATCCCTGCACATCTATCTGGTGCATTGGCTGGTCTACCCGCTGGTAGTTGAGCTCAGCCCCGCCCTCGCCGTCGTGGCCTCACTGGCCGCAGGCTCGGCGTACTGGGCACTCTGCAGCTATGCGCCAACGGTTATCGGCCGTGCCAAGAGCCGGATCCTGTCCGACCGGTGAGCCGGGTTGGCCCTCCTGCCCAGGTGCTCCCCGCCAGACTTATATCGCCCCGATATACTTGACCTATGACCAGCGAGATCGCCGCGAAGAGGGTTCGTGCCGGGCTGAGCCAGAAACGGCTAGCAGAGCTCTCGCATGTGAGCCAGCCAAATCTCTCGGCATATGAATCCGGGAAGCGCATCCCCCGGCCCGAAACCCTTGACAGGATCATGAAAGTATTGAGGCGCCGGCCATCGGAGATCCTCGCTGAACACCGCGGCGAGACACTGGCGATCGCCCACAGATACAAAGCACATAATGTCCGCGTTTTCGGGTCGTTGGCAAGGGGCGAGGACACGCCGGAATCCGATGTCGATCTTCTGGTTGACCTCGAACCGGGCGCCACGCTTTTCGACCTGTCCGGCTTCCGCCTGGACATGATTGATCTGCTCGGCGTGGAAGTGGACATCGTCCCATCGGGTTCAGGGGGCCCTATCATGGAGCGCATCCTCAGCGAAGCAGTCCCCCTGTGAGCGGGCACCCCGAAGATGTCTCCGTGGGCGGCCAGTTCGCGCCCCGTGAGCAGACGGATCCGACCTTCTCGCTCGCAACGGCACCGAAGGGCAGGGTCCTCCAGCTGATCGGAGACATGGAGGTGCGGCTGGGCTGGGCGCAGCAGATCGTGGATGAAGGTGAGCCTGCCTTCAACGATCCGGGAAATTGGCGGTCGCGCGAGGCAATGAAGTCCATCCTCATTGACCTGAACACTGCCGCGGATCGGATCCCCGAACCGGTACGCGAGCAGTACCCCGCGATACCGTGGCGTCAGATGGGCGGCCTCCGGAATGTGCTCTCACACGATTACGCGGCCATCCGCAACGACACCGTGTGGCAAACGGCGGCCCGCAGTCTGCCGGAGCTTAGGGCCCAGCTTGCCCACATGCGTGCCGACGTCGAACGCTGGCCCTAGGCTGTCACCCTTCAATCCGGGACGCTCCTGCCCGGTTGCTCTCCAAAAACCGCCGAACCGATCTCGCTTATACGCAATATCGTGATTCACGTTGCATATGTGCGACAGCGTGGAGGTTGCGTGGCGCTGCTCATATGCCCTGTCGCTACCGGAATACCGGTAGCGACAGGGCATATGCGCGTCATAGGGTCTTTCGCGCGTCAAGTTCCGCAGAACGCGCCCGACGGCGGGGCACACCGGCCGCTGCCAGCATGCGTTCCAGCTTCCCCGGATCCTTCAGATCGGCCCAGTCCCACCTCACCACGTTGAATCCGGTGGCCCGGATTCTGTTCTCGCGCTTCTTTTCCTCCACCACCGCCTGCGATGCCGTCCTGCCCTTGAGGAACTCCGGTTTGACGTACTTCTCCTCGCCATCGAATTCGCCCACCACCCTTGCCAGCTTCCAGTAGAAGTCGGCATAGCCCACAAGCCCGTCCTTGTCGTGGATGGCTTGCTGCAGGACCGGCGATTCGAAACCGGCAACCTGGATCAGCGCGCGGCTGTAGGACTCTCCCGCCGAACCGGACATTGGATCCGCGAAAGCCAAGGCGGCCAGTATCCTTCGCCCGGCCGCCGCCGAGTAGTTCGCACCGATGCCCGTCACCAACCCATCCTTGGTCAGGGCCCTCAGTCCCAGGGCGCGGTCCGGCTTCAGCACGTGGTCCAACGGGGCGGCCGCCTCCGTAAACGGCGTAAACGCGGCCAGATCCAGCACCGTGCGGAGGCGGCCGGTGACGAGCAGGCCCTCCCGCCGGACCACTGTCAGACCCGCCGGATCTGCGAAGTGTCGGACAACTCCGGCACGGGACCGGCCGCCGTCGTTCTTCATCGTCAGGGCGTGGACAGGATGGTGCAGGCCAATGGTGGGAATGCTCCAGACAGACGCGGCGGAATGTCGGGCAAACACAGTAGGACGTTCGAAGGTTTCCGCCGCCGCGCTGATGCGGAGCCTGTACTGTTCCCAGGGCTTCAGTCGCTTCCACGCGGGGCCGTCGGTGTAGACGCCGTGCCGGATCCGGACAAGCGAACCGGCCTTGACACCCTTGGCAAGGTCCTTGGCGGTCAGTCCGTGCTGGATGCGGTCGCGGGCCAAAAGGAGCGGTGGCAGGTCGGTCATGTACCGAAGATGCCAGTTGCGCGCCCTGTGCGACAGATCAGGCTGCCGCCATGTGGAAAACCCCCTGCGCCACCGTCGACGCGCATGTTCGCAATCGACCCGCATCCTATCTGGCGCGCACGGAATACGGGCCGCGTCAGGGAATATGCGCGTCGGCAAGGGATATGCGCGTCGCCGCCGCCCGGTGGTCGAGCCTGTCGAGACCCGGTTTCGGCAAGCTCACCCACCGGGCCCCTCCTTGACGCCCTCCGCGCCCTGCGCATATCCTGAACGAACGGTCGGTAAATAAATGCGACCAATCCAGGCAGGTGCATAGGAGCAACCATGGAAGCCAACGCCCAGCGCGACGCGGACAGCCAGGCCAAGGACCGCCAAGACGCGGACGGCCAGACCAACTTTGACCGCGTGATCGCCGAAGACTCCCGCATTGAACCAAAAGACTGGATGCCGGACGCCTACCGCAAGACCCTCCTGCGCCAGATTTCCCAGCACGCCCACTCGGAGATCATCGGGATGCAGCCGGAAGCCAACTGGATTTCCCGGGCCCCGAGCCTGAAGCGTAAGGCCATCCTGATGGCCAAGGTCCAGGACGAGGCCGGCCACGGGCTCTACCTGTACTCCGCCGCCGAGACGCTCGGTCAAACAAGAGACAAGATGATGGCCGATCTCATCGCCGGCAAGGCCCGCTACTCCAGCATCTTCAACTACCCGGCACTGACCTGGGCGGACATGGGTGCCATCGGCTGGCTGGTGGACGGCGCCGCCATCTGCAACCAGGTGCCGCTGTGCCGCGCCTCCTACGGCCCCTACGGCCGCGCCATGGTGCGCGTCTGCAAGGAGGAGTCGTTCCACCAGCGCCAGGGCTTCGAGATCCTGCTGGAACTCGCCCACGGTACCCCGGAGCAGAAGCAGATGGCCCAGGACGCCGTGAACCGCTGGTACGCCCCGGCGCTGATGATGTTCGGCCCGCCGGACGACGATTCGCCCAACTCCCGCCAGTCCATGGCCTGGAACATCAAGCGCTTCAGCAACGACGAACTCCGCAGCCGCTTCGTGGGCATGATGGTGGAGCAGGTCCGCGTGCTGGGCCTCACCCTCCCGGACAGCGAGATCCGCTTCAACGAGGACACCAAAAAGTGGGAGCACGGCCCGCTGGACTGGAACGAGTTCCACGAAGTCCTCGCCGGCCGCGGCCCCTGCAACGCCCAGCGCCTTGAGCGCCGGAGGGAAGCGCACGACGACGGCGCCTGGGTCCGCGAAGCAGCCGCGGCGTATGCAGCAAAACAGTCACTGAAGACAAAGGAATACGCAGCATGATCCCCACCGACTCCCCAACCTCGCAAGCTCGGCCGGGGACCCCTGTCGGCGTGGCCCCAGACGCGACCCCTGCCACAGACCGCAACGCCTGGGGCCTGTGGGAGGTCTTTGTCCGGTCAAGCCGCGGCCTGTCCCACGTTCATGCCGGGTCCCTGCACGCGCCGGACGCCGCCATGGCCCTGCGCAACGCCCGAGACCTCTACACCCGCCGCAACGAGGGCGTGTCCATCTGGGTGGTCCCGGCCGATGCCATCGCCGCCAGCGATCCCGACTCCAAGGGCTCGTTCTTCGAGTCCCCGCAGGGCAAGGACTACCGCCACGCCACCTACTACACGAAGAGCGAAGGGGTGAAGCACCTGTGAGCAACGAATCCGCCACCCGCATCACGCCCGGCAATGCCCTCCGCCCCGAGGACATCGCCCTTGAGGTCCGCACCGGCCTGGCCAAGCCCACCGAGGACGTGGCCGAGTACGCGCTGCGCCTGGGGGACGACGGCCTGATCCTCGCCCAGCGGCTGGGCCACTGGATCTCCCGCGGTCCCGAGCTGGAGGAGGACGTGGCCCTGGGCAACATCGCCCTGGACCAGCTGGGCCACGCCCGGAGCTTCCTCACGTACGCGGGCGGCGCCTGGGACAAAACGGAGGACGAGCTGGCGTATTTCCGGCGCGAGCACGAGTTCCGCTCCGCCCACATCTTTGAGCAGCCCAACGGCGACTTCGCGGCCACCATCGCCCGGCAGTTCGTGGTGAGCTACTACCAGTTCGAGCTCTACCGCAGGCTCACCCAGTCGAGCGACGCCACACTCGCCGCCATCGCCGCCAAGGCCGTGAAGGAAGTGGATTACCACCGGGACCACAGTGCCCAGTGGGTCCTGCGCCTGGCGGGCGGCACCGAGGAATCCCGCACACGGATGATCCAAGGCCTGAAGCAGATGTGGCCCTACGTGGCCGAGCTCTTCGAGGACGACGAGCTGACCGCGCGCCTGGCTGAAACTGGCGCCGCCGTCGAGCCTTCAACGCTGAAAGCCGACTTTGACCGGCTCACCGGCGAAGTCCTCAAAGAAGCGGAGCTGGAGGTTCCGGACGGGCCGGCTGCCCCCGGCGGCGGTCGGCACGGCCGGCACTCCGAGCACCTAGGTTACCTCCTCGCGGAGATGCAGGTGCTGGCGCGCGAGTACCCCGGAGCAAGCTGGTGACCGCCGTGGCCACCGCTGCGCACGAGCAGACGCAGGATCGGACAATACAGCAGCAGGCGTGGGACATCGCCGCCACGGTCTGCGATCCGGAAATCCCGGTTCTCACCATCGAGGACCTCGGGATCCTCCGCGACGTGCACGTGACAAACGAACACGGAGTCCGCGTCACCATCACGCCCACGTACTCGGGCTGCCCGGCCATGGACGCCATCCGCGACGACCTGAAAAAAGCGTTCGCCAAGGAAGGCTACAAACAGACAGAGGTGGACCTGGTGCTCGCCCCCGCCTGGACCACGGACTGGATGACGGACGCCGGGAAGGCGAAGCTGCAGGAGTACGGCATCGCGCCGCCGTCGGGCATGGCAGCGGCCGGCGGCCACAGCGGCCCCATCAGGCTCAAAATGGCCATCAAGTGCCCGCAGTGCTCCAGCCTGAACACCAAGGAGCTCACCCGGTTCGGCTCCACGTCCTGCAAGGCGCTCTACGTCTGCAAGGACTGCCTGGAACCGTTCGACTACTTCAAAGTCCTGTAAGGAAGCCCCATGCCTGTTGTGCGCCAGACCGCCGCCGAATCGGCGCTAGCCAGCGGCCGCCGTCGTCCGTCCTTCCACACCCTGACCGTCAATGAGGTGCGCCGGCTGACCGAGGACGCCATCGAGGTGACCTTCGGCGTCCCCCAAGAGCTCGCCGGCCAGTTCGACTACCTGCCCGGCCAGTACGTGGCCCTGCGCACCACGCTGCCGGATGAGACCGGCGAGCCGCATGAGGTGCGCCGCAGCTACTCCATCTGTGCGGAGCCGCGCACGTTCCCGGATGGCAGCAGCGAGATCCGGGTGGCTGTGAAGCAGGACCTGGGCGGGCTGTTCTCCACGTGGGCCAACGCGGAGCTGAAGGCGGGGGACACCCTGGACGTCATGAGCCCCATGGGCGCGTTTGTGTCCAAGCACGGCCGGGACGGCAGGGCCGTGGAGCAGAACGTTATGAACTCCATGAACCACCCGGAGGAGCTGGCGGGGGAGGCGGCTTCCCAGGGGGCGGGCACTTTTGTGGCCATCGCGGCGGGGAGCGGCATCACCCCGGTGATCGCGATCGCCCGCACGCTGCTCGCGGCCAACCCGGAGACGCGCTTTGACCTGATCTACGCCAACAAGGCCGCCATGGACGTGATGTTCCTGGAGGAGCTGGCGGACCTGAAGGACAAGTACCCGCAGCGGCTGGCCATCCACCACGTGCTGTCCCGCGAGCAGCGGATCGCGCCGCTGCTCAGCGGCAGGATCGACGCCGGGAAGCTGCAGCAGCTGCTGGGCACCGCCATCCATGCGGACGATGTGGACGAGTGGTTCCTGTGCGGGCCGTTCGAGCTGGTGCAGCTGTGCCGGGACACCCTGGCCGAGCGCGGGGTGAAGCCGGAGCACGTACGGTTCGAACTGTTCACGAGCGGGAAGCCGGACCGCCCGGAGGGCCACGCCGGCCGGCCCGTGGTGGTGGACGAGTCCCAGGAGACGTACCGGATCACGTTCAAGCTGGACGGCCTGCAGGGCGAGGTGGCCAGCCCCACGCACGCCCGCGAGTCCATCCTGAACGCCGCGCTGCGGGTCCGCGCGGATGTGCCGTTCGCGTGCGCCGGGGGAGTGTGCGGCACGTGCCGCGCCAAACTGGTCACCGGCACCGTGACCATGGACGAAAACTACGCGCTGGAGCAGGATGAACTGGACAAGGGGTACGTCCTGACCTGCCAGAGCCACCCCACGAGCAAAGAAGTAACAGTCGACTTCGACGTGTAAGGAACCCATGATCTCCCTCTCCATCGCCAACAACGTCGCCGAAGTGGTCCTGGACGCGCCCTACAAGCTGAACTCGCTCGACGAGCAGGCGCTCGCGGATTTAACACAGGCGTACGACGACGCCGCTGCCGCCGCCTCGCGCGGTGAGGTGCGGGCGCTGCTGCTCAGGGGAGAGGGCCGCGCCTTCTGCGCGGGCCGGGACATCTCGGGCGTGACGCCGGAAACGGACGACGCCGAGGCGTACCTGGGCGGGCTGGTGCAGCCGCTGCTGAAGAAGATGAGCGCGTTCCCGGCTCCGACGTTCGCCGCGGCGCAGGGTGCATGCCTGGGCGTGGGGCTGGGCCTCCTGCTGGCAACGGACGTGGTGTACGTGGCCGAGAACGCGAAGTTCGGCTCGCCGTTCGCCAAGCTGGGCGCCACACTGGATTCGGGCGGGCACTGGTACTTCACCGAGCGGCTGGGCATGCACCGGACGCTGGACCTGATCTACACCGCCGAGCTCATATCCGGGACCGAGGCAGTGGCGCAGGGGATGTTCAGCCGGGCCATGCCCGCCGATGAATTGTTGGATAATACCCGGGAAATTGTGACGAAGGTGGCCGCCGGGGCCACGGGTGCCTTCACGGCGAGCAAGGAGCTGGTGGCGCACATCCGCGACCAGCGGCTGGGCCTGTGGGACGCCATGGCCGAGGAAAACGCCGAGCAGGCCCGCCTTTGCAAGACCGCGGACTATGCCGAAGGTTTCAGGGCGTTCCAAGAGAAACGCGAGCCAAAGTTCACCGGCCGGTGATTGCGCCCGCCCAAGCCGGTGATTGAGCTTGTCGAAATCAAATCACTCAATTGCGAGATTCCCCCAACGATTTGTAAGGTTCACCTATGACAATGGGGAAATCTATTACTAAAGCCGTCATTCCTGCTGCCGGTCTGGGGACTCGCTTCCTGCCCGCCACGAAGGCGATGCCGAAGGAGATGCTGCCGGTCGTTGACCGCCCGGCTATCCAGTACGTCGTGGAGGAAGCCGTCAAGGCTGGCCTCGACGACATTTTGATGATCACGGGGCGTAGTAAGCGCGCCCTTGAGGACCACTTCGACCGTGAACCCGGCTTGGAGCGCGCGCTGGAGCTGAAGGGCGATCAGGGTCGCCTGGACCTGGTCCACGAGGCTTCTGATCTTGGTCCTATCCACTACGTCCGCCAAGGCGAAGCCAAGGGCTTGGGCCACGCGGTGCTGTGCGCCAGCCAGCATGTGGGCAACGAGCCCTTCGCTGTGCTGTTGGGCGATGACCTCATCGACGAGGCAGAGACCCTGCTTACCACCATGATGGACGTCCAGCAGAAGACGGGTGGTTCCGTAATCGCTCTGATCGAGGTGGACCCCTCGGAGATCAGCGCGTACGGCTGCGCGGACATCACCGTCATTGAGGGCGAGGACTACGTCCGCGTGAACAGCCTGGTGGAGAAGCCGGCCGCGGACGAGGCGCCGTCCAACCTGGCCGTCATCGGCCGGTACGTGCTGCACCCGTCGGTGTTCGGCGTCCTGGAGAACACGGAACCGGGCCGCGGCGGGGAGATCCAGCTGACGGATGCCCTGCAGACCCTCGCCGCCGGCGACGGCGACGGATTGGGCGTGTATGGCGTGGTCTTCAAAGGCCGCCGCTACGATACCGGCGACAAGCTGAGCTACCTCAAGGCAGTCATCACATTGGCATCCGAACGGGTGGAGTTCGGGGAGGACCTGAAGACCTGGCTGAAGGCCTTCGTCGGCTAACTCCTGATGCCTCTGTGGCGCCCTACAAGCCCGCCGCTGACCAGCGGCGGGCTTGTAGGTGTTTAAGGGCCGCAGCGGCCAACAGCGCCCCAATGACAGCCCCTCCTGTGTTTGTGACAAGATCCATCGGGCTCGCGAACCGATTGTGAAGAAACAGCAGCTGGCCCAGTTCGATGCAGCCCGAGACCATCAACCCGAAAATTCCGATCTGCCACCAGTGCTTTTTCGGATAGGCCAAGGCTGCCACCGCGCCGAGCGGAATAAAGAGCGCTACATTGGCAGATGCTTCGACGAATTGGTAATTGAACCAAGCGGGAATTCCGTGGGCATGAAGGAATCTCAGGACGTTGGCCAGATTACCCTGCAGGGGTTGATCTACCGGGCTGGGCCAGAAAGCTACCATTGCCAGTGGCGCCAGCATGGCCCCCAGAACCGCGCGCCAGAGCCTCGGGTTACCGGGGCCTCTCAAGACACCCTCAGGTGGTTCTCAGCAGGGCAAGAGTGGCCATTCCCAGGGCGGCTACGGCCAGCACTACGAGAAGTATGTAGAGGAGCGCCTGAAATCGAGGGAGGGGAACAGAGAAATCGAACTCCCACGGTGTTCTGCGCCAATGTCTCCCCATAGGTCAAATAAATACCACAGTTCGGTGATTGAGCCTGTCTCGCCGGTGGTTGAGCCTGTCGAAACCTTAAACGCAGAGGGTGGGTGGTCCTCCGGTTTACCGGAGTACCACCCACCCTCTTTGGTGCTTGGGTGTGCTGCGGTTACGCTGCTGCCTCGGTCTTGGCGCGGCGGCGAACTACAACTACAGAGGCTGCACCGGCTGCCAGCGCGCCAGCGCCAACCAGGGTCCAGAGGATGAGGCCCGAGTCAGCACCGGTGTTGGCAAGGCCGGCTCCGGTGTTTGCGAGCGGAGCGCCGCCGGTGTTGGACAGCGGTGCGCCGTTGCTGGCGAAGCTCGGGTCCACAACAACTGTTACGGGGCCAACCGTGTTACCGGAGGTGTTGCCCGTAGCGGTGATGAAGTAGGTGCCGGCTTCGGTGATCGTGATCGGAACTGAGTAGTTGCCTTGAGCGTCCGCCTGAGCGCCGAAGGTCTGCGCCTGGAAAACGGGGATTTTTACGGCAACTGACCTGCCCTGGGATGCGGGCGGGTTACCCGGCGTCACAGTGATGGTGAGGGATTCACCAGCAAAGGGGCCACGGCCGCGGAAGACAAATTGCTCGCCCGGACCAACGGTGCCGTCAGACACGGCGGCCTGCGGCGGGATGGGCGGGTAGTTGGCGGCGATGGCCGGCGCGGTGCCGACCAGTGCGAGAGATCCTGCAAGTGCGAGTGCTGCGAGCGTTTTTTTCATTAGTGTCCCCCCGGAGACGTTTAAGTTTTTGTGTACCCGAATTGAGGAGGTTCCTCTCCGCACGAGACCTGTGCAGAAATCCCGGATATATATCCCACAACGACATTACCATCCGCGTAGAGCAGCTAGCAATCTCTATCCAGTCGGTTTACATAGTGTTAACACACTGTCTATAACTACTACCCACACGAGGGAATTTCTGTGGGCAGGATCACATCTTTGACAGCTTGGACAGTAGGCGTGACGACTACGTTAGGTTCCGTGTGTTGCACGATCTTCCCGAAAGTAAACTCCACGGTGCGGCTTTCACCTGGTGCGAGCTTGATCGCCATGACGCCTACGGGTCTGTTGCTGTGGATGTAGGTAGCGAAATCGGTTCTTTGTCCGTCCAACCTGGCCGTCTCTGCGTTGGCTTGGACGGGCCCGTAGGCCACAATGTTTGTTTGCACGGACCCCGGGGGCACCCCGAAGGAGCCGCCACCCGTCACATAAGCCGGCAGAGTCGTCGCTGCATCCGCTGGTGCGGTGTTCGTGCTCGTTATGCGTACAGTGGTTTGCTCGTATCCGTCCTTGGGACATTCCTTCACCAGCTGGACAGACCGCTGAACGTAATAGTCCATCTTCGCGCCGGTGCCGTCGTTGAAGTAAATGCCGAACTGGGCAGGGGCGATGCTGGGCCCAGCAATGGATCCGCTCAGCGCATATTTCGCGATAAGGGCCTGCTCACCTGTGAGATCAGACCAGACGAGCGCTCTGCCCTCTTGTGCGGCGCGAGTGAGGCCCTTGATAAGTTCCTGCGCGTCGCCATTGCCATCTGACAAGGATGAAAAAATCTCCTGTGCAACACCGGCAAAGTAAATGTCCTGGTTCTCGGGCCGTTCGATCTTGGCATAGACATCTGAAAGCAAAGTTGAGACGACGTTAGTGCCATTGAGTTCGGTTGGCAGGCCGCTGCTGGCCAGTGCCACAAGCTCCGGGCTGGTGAGCTTGATGGGACCTGTAGAGTCCAAAATGTAGCCGAGAGCAACGGGATCGATAGAGATCACACCGTCAACAGGCTGGCCTGTCTTGGTTTCCCACATGGCCTGAGCAGTGTTGGCGGCCGTGGGAAAGTCCGGAGTGAGGTTTACGTCCTGCATGAACCTACCAATGCGGCTTGAGAAGATCTGCTGCTGCTCAGGATCCACCGCTAAGGTCGGCGAGGTGATACCTATGTCGGTGGCGCTGCTTTGCGCGCCTAGGGTCAGTTTCCCTTTGTCGACATTTAGTACAGCGAGAGCCCCCGGGATTCCTCCAGAAGCGCGGACTTCCGCGTTGTTTTGAATAATTAGCAGATAGTTCCGTGGGGCTTCGAGTCCAAGCATTGCTGGCGCAATTTGTGAAGTATCGGCAGCGGCATCCAGCGCAGTTGTCACGCCCTGTAGCTGGTGACGAGCCTCTTCCAGGGGGCCAGCGACTTCCGGAACCAATCGGCTCGCATCGATTTGGTTGAGTCGCTCGGCAGAGAGGCGAACGGCGTGCGCGGCGGACGAGACCCGTGGCGAGGCCGCCTGGAGGGGTCCCAAATTCGTGCCTGAACTGCTAGGAACTAGGCTGTCCCACTCCAACGAACCGAAGACACTCACGAGAGGAACAAGCCCGAGCCCAGCTACGTCGTCTGCCGACCGGGCTACCTCTGTCACCGCACTAAAGTTGGGGCCGAGCCCAGGCACAGACGAAGCTAAGGACCAAAGCGGGTCCGAGGCGGCCTCCTTCGCCGTAGCTGTGTGTGACCGAAGTTGGTCAGCCGTAACTGCAGCTTCGCTAGACCTATTGTTGGTGAGTTCCTCTCGAAGCGACGGTACTAATTGCATTGCGGCATTCAGTTCGTTGCTGATAGTTGACGCCTTAGCCCCCAGCCATGAGGCAACGGCTACCGCACTACAAATGGCCGCGATTGTCCACAAGCTACCGAACAACAAACGACGCCCGCGGCGTTGTTTGCGCCGTTTGCTGGCAATGGTATTTGTGCGCGACGCGATAGCTGAGGTCTTGGAGTCGTATGCCATCGTTATGGACGACCAAGTCCACGGTAGTTCCACCCAGCCGCCCGCCATTTGGCGGCGTCTAGGACATTCCTACCATCGAGAATGTGAGGATTCCTAAGAGTCGCGGCAAGTTCGTACGGGTCTAGTTCGCGGTACTCCTGCCATTCAGTGAGCAGCAGCAGGGCATCCGATCCACGAACTGCCTTGCCAGTGTCTGGTTCATACTGAAGTTCAGGGAAACGGCGCGCAGCATTGGCTAGAGCCTTGGGATCTGTCACCGTCACGACTGCTCCCTGGAGCTGAAGTTGTGCAGCGATGCTTAGCGCCGGCGAATCTCGAACGTCGTCGCTTTCCGGCTTGAACGCTGCGCCCAGAACGGTAATTCGCTTTCCGAGCAATGAGCCTTCACACAACTCCCTAGTGAGCTCAACGACTCGCGTCCTCCGACGCATGTTGATCGCGTCCACCTCACGCAGGAATGTCAGTGCTTGGTCGGCGCCTAGTTCTCCAGCTCTTGCCATAAAGGCACGGATGTCCTTGGGTAGACAGCCACCACCGAATCCAATCCCGGCATTGAGGAACTTTCGACCGATGCGATCGTCCATGCCTATAGCATCAGCCAGTTGGGTTACGTCCGCCCCAGCCGCTTCGCACAACTCGGCCATTGCATTGATGAAGGAAATTTTGGTCGCGAGAAATGAGTTTGCGGCCGTCTTAACAAGCTCTGCCGTCGCATGATCGGTCACAAGACGGGGAGTGCCAGACGAAAGCGGAGCAGAATAGATCTCATCGAGGATAGCCACTGCTGGATGGTCCTCAGAACCGTCATTGACTCCGTATACGAAACGATCAGGGTGGAGCGTGTCCGCCAGCGCATGGCCCTCACGGAGAAACTCTGGATTCCAAACTAAGTGAGCGTCTGCCTGTTGCGCCTGAACGAGCACTGCAAGCCGCGCCGCAGTCCCCACCGGCACTGTCGACTTGCCAACGACCAAGTCTCCCGGAGCCAAATATGGGAGGAGGTCTGTTGTTGCAGCATCTACGTATGTCAGATCAGCCCCGTTCTCTCCCATTTTTTGGGGAGTGCCGACACAGATGAAGTGCACCGCGCTTCCAGCGGCAGCAGATGAGTCAGTGGTGAAGGACAACCGTCCCGTCTGCTGAACTTCCCGAAGGAGATCTTCTAGTCCCGGCTCGTAAAACGGCGCACGGGCTGCTGATAACTCTTCAATCTTTCGTGAGTCCACATCTATGCCAACCACCTCGTGGCCCAACTTCGCCATGCATGCCGCGTGAACAGCGCCCAAATAGCCGCAGCCGATTACAGAAATGCGCATTGTGATGATTCCTTCCCCAAGGGGTCAGTAGTCCGCGTCTAAGCGAGAGATCAGTAGGCGCCCGTGCTGCCAAAGACAGCACGGACGGTTCGGAGGATAATTACGAAGTCGCCGGCGAGCGACCAGTTCTCCACGTAGTACAAGTCCAGGCGGACGGAGTCCTGCCAAGACAAATTCGAGCGTCCACTGACCTGCCAGAGTCCCGTAAGCCCGGGCTTGACCAACAGACGACGGCGGACGTCACTTTCGTACGCCTCTACCTCCCTGGGCAGAGGCGGGCGCGGGCCAACAAGGCTCATGGACCCACTAAGAACGTTAAGTAGCTGAGGCAATTCATCCACGCTAAACCGTCGCAGGAATCCTCCAATGCGCGTCACGCGCGGGTCATTCTTCATTTTGAAAAGAGGGCCACTGCCCTCGTTCTTCCGGGCCAATTCTGCAAGGCGGGCTTCAGCGTCTATAACCATTGAACGGAACTTCAGCATATTGAAATGGTGCCCTTCTATTCCCACTCGTTCCTGGCGGAAGAAGACTGGTCCCGAGCTATCCAGCTTTATTAGGACGGCAACTAAAACCATTGCAGGTGAAGCCAGCAATAACAGAAGACCCGCCACTACAACGTCAAACAGACGCTTGGCGACACGCTGGCCACCTTCAAGTGTTGGCGTCGTCACGTGGATCAGGGGCAACCCGGCCACTTGCTGAGTGTGTATCCGAGGGCCAGCTATGTCTGTCAGCGCTGGAGCCATTATCAATCCAATATTCCGGGCGGCCAGTTCCCAACCCAGATGCCTCAGCGTTTGAGGGTGGAGTTGCACGCCGGCTGAAACCGCGACAGCATCGGCGCCGCAGGCCTCAATGGCTGCAACGATGGATTGGGCGTCTGGTTTGGTGCCCACGATCTGAAGACCGGAATCGGGTTCCACCTTCGTTTCACTCTCTAGGCCGGGCATATAGGCTGCCACCGGGAGATAACCTGCATGCTTTGCTCGGTGCAACGACGACGCTAAATGTGAAACGGCGCCAGGCCCCCCCAATAGCAGTAGGCGGGACATGCTGCGTCCCTGTCCACGTTTAATGCTGAGATGCTGCCGAATAAGCCAACGCCCGAGCAGAAGTCCGAGCAACCCTACGGGCAACGCCAGTCCTACGTAGCCTCTAGCTGTCTCAATCCGTAGTACATAAGAGACGATTGCAATGATTCCAAAAAGCCAGAGAGAAGCAGCTGCTACCCTTTTATATTCGTCCGGTCCCAATCCTAGAATGTGGCTTTGCCTGCTATTCCAAGCACCTAGCATGAACCACCAAATTATGGCCAACACGACGGACAACCAGGCATAGGTCAGTTCTTGTCCGGCCACTACAAAGTCAGGTTCGATGCCAAACCGTATTATGAAGGCCCCAATTACTGCCCAAACGACGACAAATGCATCAACAATTCCCAACAGGCGCGATGAACGCCTCCGCCAGTCCGCGTCGTCACTCACGGGATACCCCCATTCCCAAGCCAATTATGAATTCCAAGCTAAATGAAGGTCCCGCTAGCCTCGGAGGGATAGCAAGTTATTGCGGTACCACTCGACTGTGCTGCGAATTCCTTCGTCCAGCGGGATGGAGGAGGACCATCCTGCCTGGGAAAGTTTGGTGACATCGAGAAGTTTCCTCGGTGTGCCGTCTGGTTTGGTTGTGTCCCAGTCAATGCCGCCTGTGTAACCAACGGCGTTGGCGACCAAGGAGGCCAGTTCCCGAATCGTAACGTCGGTTCCAGAGCCCACATTAACCTGCGAGGGCCCATCATAATTTTCCAATAAATGAAGACAGGCTGCAGCCATGTCGTCAACATGGAGGAACTCCCTGCGCGGTGATCCAGTGCCCCAGTTCGTCACCGATGAGGTGCCTGTCCTCGCCGCCTCATCGTAGCGCCTGATCAAGGCTGGCATTACGTGCGAACCCTCCGGTGAGAAGTTGTCACCCGGGCCGTACAGATTCGTGGGCATCGCGGAAATCCATGGCAGTCCATACTGCCTGCGAACTGCCTGTACATGCATGATCCCAGCGATTTTCGCAATCGCATATGCATCATTGGTCGGTTCCAGATGTCCAGTAAGCAGCGAATCTTCGCGGATTGGCTGGGCTGCAAACTTGGGGTATATGCACGAAGATCCAAGAAAGAGGAGTCGCTCAACGCCGAATTCTCTGGCCGCGTCCAGAACGTTCACTTGGATTCTAAGATTGTCGCTTAGGAAGTCGACTGGGTAGGTGTTGTTGGCGAGAATTCCGCCAACCTTCGCAGCCGCAAGAACCAAATATCGGGGCCTAAGATCCCCGAAGAATGCGAACACTGCGTCTCGGTCCTTCAGATCCAAATCTGACGACGTGCGGCCTACGAGATTCGTGAACCCTTCGGATTCCAGGTTCCGCCAGATGGCAGAGCCCACGAGTCCTCGATGGCCGGCGATATAGAACGCAGCGGAACGATCCAGCCGTGAGGGGCTGAAATCCACGAACTCTGACATCAGTTCTTCCAACTCGCGAGATCTACGTTGTCAATCCAGTTGTTTCCTGCATGCTTGAGAGCTTCAATGTCAGCATCCACCATGATTCGTGCAAGCTCCGGTGTGTGAACGGTAGCCTTCCAACCAAGTTTCTCCTGCGCCTTGGAGGCGTCGCCGACAAGAGCATCAACCTCGGTCGGCCTTAGATAGCGCTCGTCAAAGCGAACGTGATCTTCCCAGTTCAAGCCGGCATGCTCGAAAGAGATTTGAAGGAAGTCGCGGACGGTGTAGTTCCCGCCTGTTGCCAAGACAAAATCGTCGGGCTCGTCGGCCTGCAGCATGCGCCACATTCCTTCTACGTACTCGGCGGCGTAGCCCCAGTCACGAACAGCGTCGAGATTTCCCATATAGAGCAAGTCCTGCTTGCCGGCCTTGATGGCAGCGACTGCCCGTGTGATCTTGCGTGTCACGAACGTCTCACCGCGCCGGGGTGACTCGTGGTTGAAGAGGATGCCGTTAACCGCGAACATCCCATACGCCTCGCGATAGTTCTTGGTAATCCAATAGCTATAAACCTTGGCAGCGCCGTAAGGAGATCGAGGATAGAACGGCGTATCCTCATTTTGCGGCGGAGGAGTAGCGCCGAACATCTCCGACGACGAGGCCTGATAGAACTTGGTCTTGATACCAGACATCCGGACGGCTTCAAGGAGTCTTGTGGTTCCAACACCAGTGGTATCGGCGGTGTGCTCGGGTTCGTCGAAGGAGACTCGAACATGCGATTGGGCCGCAAGGTTATAAACCTCGTCAGGGCTAATTTCAGCGAGGAGGGTTACAAGCCGGGCGCCGTCCGAGAGATCACCATAGTGGAGGAAAAGCTTGGCCGCTGGGTCGTGAGAATCGACGTAAAGATGATCAACCCGAGCGGTGTTGAAAGTTGACGCCCTCCGAATCAGGCCGTGAACTTCGTAGCCTTTTTGCAGGAGGAGTTCGGCCAAATATGAGCCGTCCTGTCCAGTAATACCGGTGATCAATGCGCGCTTTACCAAGATGCCCCCAAGGAGTATGTGACCATCAGCGCAAGCCTAGCGGCGGCGCAACGATGCCAGGCTGAGTAGGACCTCATCATAGCTGTCCCACGAGATGTCGCCGTCATTGTTGCACGGTCTAGTTACAGATTCGCGACAACAGTGCTTTCATGAGAAAATCTAGGTTCCGGACGTATGGCTTCGCAGCAGTTGAGGACGGGTCTCAAGTCTTGGCCTTCATGCGGAACTATCTCTCTGTGGCGGGCCAACGGCGTAGTGTCTCTCGTGCCGCCGATCACCTGTTAATTGGGTGAACAACCCTAACTAAATATTCGCTAGCTACTGAGTAAGAACTAAGGAATGGGGCAACCTTGGCGATAGGAATTGAACGACGGCAGCTCGCGGGGCTGCCCATTGCTGTGGCAACTCTGAGTCACGCGACTGAAAGACTCTGTGACTGGGCGATCGCGGGTCAGCCCGGGGACGTTCACCTAATCAACGCTTACAGCGTTGCTCTAGCCGATTCGGACAGCGAATACCGGCAGAGCCTGTCTGGCGCTTTCTGCAACTTTCCAGATGGGAAACCATTGAGTTGGGCGACGGCACTTTCAAGAACGCCTTTGTCTCAAGTTCGTGGTCCGAAGATATTTGAAGATGCCATGAGCCAGGGACGGGCGCGCGGTGTTCGGCATTTTCTACTCGGCTCGACACCCGAAACTCTCGAGGCCCTCCAGAGCTCCCTTGAGAGCCGTTACGCCGGCGTGCAAATAGTTGGTTCTGAAAGTCCCCCCTTTAGGACGCTTTCGGAAGAGGAGCTGACTGACCAAGACAGCAGGATACGGGGGCTGAACCCGCACATAGTCTGGGTAGGGTTGGGAACTCCTAAACAAGACTACGAAGTTGCGCGGTTGGCTAAGAGCGGATTTCTGGCCGTTGCTGTTGGCGCGGCGTTCGATTTTTCAGCTGGAACGAAGCCCGAAGCCCCTGCCTGGATGACAAAAGTAGGAGTTGAATGGGTGTTTAGACTCGCCTCCGAACCACGACGGCTGTGGCGTCGGTACTTGTTTGGCAATCTGAGGTTCATGTGGGCTCTAGTTGTTAATGTCGCCCGCTAGTGAGAATTGCTATCGTGCATGGCTTCTACTCTTCCGAAACACCGAGCGGAGAGAACGCTGTTGTACAAATGCAGTTGGAAGCCTTGGAGTCGGCCGGGCACGAAGTTCGATTGTTTGCGGTTTACACCGACGACTTCAGCCTTGGTGTCACCTATAAGCTGAGGACCGCCATTAACGTTGCTACAGGTGACGGATACGATCCGTCGGATGAGCTCAAAGCCTTTCAGCCCGATGTAGTTCATATTCATAACCTATTTCCAAATTTTTCCACTCGATGGCTTTCAGGGTGGACAGGTCCGGTTACAACTACAGTTCACAATTTTCGACCTCTTTGTGCGTCTGGAAACCTATTTCGGGACGGCGCATCTTGCACTTTGTGTCCGACGAGCGGTCAGATCCACGGTGTAATTCATAAATGCTACAAAGGATCCACCGTAGCGACCGTTCCGTTGGCGATTCGAAATCGTCGAGGACTCCACGGAGACTCCCTGCTGCAAAGGGCAGACAGGATCATTTTCTTATCGGACCGGGCGCTGAAGACGTATGCGGACTATGGTTTGGACCCGTCGAAGGCAACTATTATCCCCAATTTCGTTAGGCCTACAGAAATAAAAGCGGGAGAGGACTCGGCATCAACGGCCTGGCTCTATGCAGGACGGCTGACGTCCGACAAGGGCATTCTCTCCTTGGTCCAAGCCTGGCCCAGTGATGTCAGGCTTGATGTCTACGGTGATGGTCCCGAAATGCGCCGCCTCCAAGAACTTGCTGGACCTTCGGTGGTTTTGCATGGAGCAGTGTTCAGGGACACGGTCCTGAAAGCTGTGTCAGCAGCTCAAGGAGTCGTCATTCCGAGCCGCTGGGCGGAAGGCATGCCCACCATCTACATAGAAGCGCTAGCCGCGGGTGTGCCTGTCCTAGCCAAATCTGGAAACAGCGCCGCTGATGATGTCCTAATCTCGAGGGCAGGTCTAGTTTTCAACGAGTGGAACGAGGTTCCTGGGCTCATTGATTCTATTCGACTCAGCCACATAGAAATCCGGCGTGCTGCTATCGATCGATATCACGAAAACTTTACAGAACCCATTTGGACGTCTCGAATTGAAAAACTATACTCGGAATTCATTACGCATTCTTTGTGACTTTCGTGATTTGTTGAATTAATCTGTCTGCCTGTTTTGAGGAGAAGCTATGGCTCTTTTAGCTAAATTGCCTGCGAGGTGGCATTTTCGAGTACTTGCGCTATTCCGCGGCGGAAGTGTGGCTGCGCGATCACTGGGAGTCAAGGTAGGGAATGACTGCCGAATATACTCGTGCTCCGTGAGTTCGGAATATGATCTTCTAAGCATAGGGGATCATGTCACGATAAGTACCGAGGTGCTCTTTATCACGCATGACGGCACTGGTTGGCTAATAAACGACGGCAATATGCGTCGGTATCGACTAGCGCGTATCGAAATTGGGAACAATGTCTTCATTGGCGCCCGTTCGACGATTCTACCAGGTATCAGGATAGGTGATCGATGCATAGTTGCAGCTGGCAGTGTCGTTACGAAATCAATTCCTCCCGGCACAGTCGTGGGTGGCAATCCAGCAAGAGTAATTGGCGAATATATTGCGTTTGAAGAAAACGTGCGCGACAACTGGCCTCTTACGAGGCTTGTGACTGAGGAATTCAAACCGGAAATCAACATCGCATCTCAGTAGGTCGGTTGTGCGAGTTATCTTCGCTGGCTCTGTTGAACCGATTATTTATGGAAGTAGGCTCCGATGAGGATTCCAATTGGAATAGCTCTTATGTTGGTATCACCTATAAATAGATTCAACCAAAAATCCTATATGCGGATGGTTAAGAAACTGCTGCAGGCAGGCGGTGTGTCTTTCCAAGGAGATCCATGTTGGATTGCGCCTTCCGTTCTATTTGATGTTAGTTATCCGGGTTCGATTAGTATTGGGTCACAGACTGTCATTAGCCAACGAGTGAGCCTTCTCACGCATGACTTCAGCATCGATCGCTACTTCGTGTCCAATGGACTTCAACCACCGAACTTCGAAATGGTCCGACAGAGTGGAATTACTATTCAGGACTATGCCTTCATCGGATTAGGGTCCACAGTTCTGCCCGGCCTAACCATCGGCACAGGAAGCATCGTTGCAGCGGGTAGCGTGGTGACAAAAGATGTTCCTCCCGGCGTGATTGTGGGAGGGAATCCTGCCCGAATCATTTCGTCAGTTGAGGATTGGGTTCCTCGTGCACAAGACAAATACAAGCCTCAACAGAGACGAAAATAGCCATGGCCTCGGTGAGTGTGCTCATGCCAGTAAAGAACGGCGGGACCTTCGTCAGGCGAGCTGTCGTTTCAACTTTGCGGGCACTGCCTGATTCCGCGGAATTGCTGGTAATGGATGACGGTAGTACCGACACGACGCGGGCAACCTTGGCGTCCATTAATGACCCTCGGTTAAGGCTGTTTTTCCGGAACACCAGCCGTGGTGTCGCGACAGCGTTGAATAGCCTGCTAGAGGAGTCTTCCTCAGATTCCGTTGCCCGTATGGACGCAGACGACGTGTGTCTTCCCTGGCGTTTTTCACTCCAAAGCAGAGTCTTGGAGGATCACGGAGGAATCGCCTTCGGAAATGTGATCTACTGCACGGGCAAAGGCGTCCCACTCCGCCCTACATTCCGACGTCCGCAGCGCGCCTACTCGCCGAACCGCGAGTTGCTTGATCGGAATCCCTTTGTGCATCCAACTATGATCGCTCAGCGGAGCGTGATTGAGTCCGTCGGTGGCTACCAGGGTGTAGGGGCTGAAGATTACGACTTGTGGCTCCGTTTGGCGACAGTAAATGTGCCTTTTTCTGTGGTCACTACGCCTGTGCTTATGTACAGGCAGCACGCGAACCAAGTCACTGCGACGAAACAAGCCAGGAGCGAACTTCGCTCAAAATGGTTTGCCGAAGAACTGCTCGTAAAGTCTTGGGCTCGACTGGCAGACAAGGAATATGGATTGGCGTTTCATGACGAACTCGTCTCGGGTATCCCGCGGACCATTGACGAGTTCAAGCTAAGATCCGACTTCGCTGAGTCCACAGGCCGAAACACCTGAGAATGATGCTGCCAAAAACTGCGACTCGCAAAATCCTGGTGGCAGTACCTGCTGCCTCGCTTCGTGTGGATTCGCCTACCGTAGATGAGGAAGAAAAGGAGAGCAAAGCGACGAAAGTCGCTCGCATAGCGGGTTTGCTCGCTATTGCGGGGGTCTCTCTGCTGGCATGTGTTTTTGGCGGGGCGAACGGCGTTGTGTTAGCCGTACTGGGCCCGTCGTTGTTGGTCTGCGCATTCTATCCGCGTTACTGGTGGCCGTCAGCCGCGGCGACTCTGCTATTCCTCGTCCCGTTTGCATATGCATCAGGGGGAGTGATTTTCTCCTATTTAGTACCAAGCACCGTGATCATGTTCCTGTATGTGCTCGGGAACCTCGGTCAGCGACCTGAATGGATGGGGCACGGAGTTGCAATTCTAATGGGGTTGCTGGCTGTATATTGTGCCTTTCAGATACCGTTTGGTGGAAGCGATAATAACTCACGAAAACTGATCTGGATACTGCTTCTATTTTTTGTGGTTCTTCTACCTTCAATTGTTTCATCGGATCCCAGGATGATTTGGCCATTAGCCCTTATGGTACTGGTCTGTGGCGCTACGTTGTCGGTTTTCGGTATCACTGAGTATGTTTTTAAGGCGAATGTTTTATCTGAATTTTATGCCGCCGCGCCCAGTGCTCTTACTCAAAAGTGGGGAGATTATCGAATATTGACTATCGCCGGACATCCACTTGTCAATGCCACGCTTTTGGCAGTTGCTGGTACCGCAGGGTTGGCAGTATATCTAAAGTGGAATTATCGATCGGCTCTTTTAGTTCTTGGACTGACCGCCAGTGCTACTATTCTCACGCAGTCGCGAACGGGAATAGCCGCGCTCGTTGTTGGTGTTGGGTTCGCTCTCCTTGGAAGCATGAGGGGACGGAGCCAAGGTCGTTTTCTTGCTTCATTCTCCCTTTTGGCTTTGGCTGTTGTTGTGTTTATGCAGGTCGACAGCCCTCTTGCCCAAAGAAATTCGAGTGTAGAAGGCCAAGGATCGTCCGAGCTCCGTTTCGCATACCTAGACAATCTCCCTGATTTGATGCAGGCATCATCAATGTGGGGTACAGGCCCGGGTCTTTCAGACTCTGCATTGCAAAAGGCCGGCGGTTACGCGGCGGGCTTTCCCATCGAGAGCAGTGCCGTGCAGATACTTGTGAGCATGGGGATATTGGGGAGTGTCTTCCTAGTCGCAGCGATCTTGGGCGTGTTAGTGCTGTCCGTCCGACGGGGAGCTTTTATTGCACCTGCAATGCTGGCGGCATATCTTGTGGCAGCCTCAGGGTTTAATCTCTTTGAGGCTTTCCCAACACT
The DNA here is from genome assembly GCF_023913835.1 of Pseudarthrobacter raffinosi. Lineage (NCBI taxonomy): Bacteria > Bacillati > Actinomycetota > Actinomycetes > Micrococcales > Micrococcaceae > Pseudarthrobacter > Pseudarthrobacter raffinosi. Next base: position 98,077 of record NZ_JAMXBG010000017.1, read on the forward strand.
GGTTGCCCTTTCTGGAGTTCTTCTTTCCGCTTGTGTAGCCGAGGCGTGCGTCCACACCGAACAAAAATTGGATCGAAGTCATAAGGGAAAGGCTATCTTTGGAGCCCGCGCCTAGACCCAAAGCCTGGATGCCAGTTGTAATGTCAATATTTGAGCGGATAATTTCGCGCGGAGCCACGGCAATTTTGACGCTTTTACTCGCTGTCTTCACGGGGCCTGAAACCGTCGGCAAATATGCGACTGTTATTTTGGCTATGACGATTCACCAGGCGTTGACTGACAGTGTTATTAGGCAGGTAGGGGTTGAAGCTTGGAACTATAGTAATGGTCCAGCATTCGTGCGCAGAAGCGCTGTCATCAGCGGTATTTCTGGCGTCGTTATCGTGGCCTCCGCGACTGGGCTTGTAGCCGCGTCCGATTTTTCATGGGAGATCTTACTGAAGGTGCTTCCACTCGTACTCGTGCCCGTCGTCACTGCGAACTATCTTTCCATCCTAACGAAGGCTCAGAGAACCCCAACCGGCTGGAAGGCTATCGCCAAGGCCCAAGGGATAGCCTCCGTGGTTTCACTCGCTGTGGCGGTGCCGCTTCTACCTGTTATTGACATAGGTGCAGCATCGTTGCAGTTGTTGATTGCCGAGACGCTGTTTCTCTTCTTGATCAGTAAGCACTCCTCACTAGGTGGTGATCTTGAAAACCCGGCCCCGCTCTGGAGAAATTATTACTTACCGACTGCGCTCAGTAGTGTGCTTGGCTGGAGCCAGTCGCAGTTGGAGCGGTTGATTCTCGTTCTACTTTCCTCACCTAGCACCGTAGGAATATATAGCCTGGCCATAGCGGTGGCTCGAACAGCAAGTGATGCGATCACGAGTGGTCTCGTGAATGCTATACGTTCTCAAATTGCGACTGAACGGTCTGTTGAGTTGAGACAATTTCAACTTCGACGAGGAATTCGTATTGGGGTTCGAGTTTCCCTCCTGATGCAATTTGGGATAACGGTTGCTTGCTTGTTTGTCTTGCCTCTAATTCTCGATTCTTCTTGGTCAGAGGCGTTAGATGTTGCTCCAATTTTCGCTGTCACAGGAGTTTTTGCCGCAGTTATATGGGTAACTAGTGCTTACATAATCTCTGATGGACAGTCCAATCGGCTGATTACCGCACAGGTGGTCGGAATAGCACTATCTCTCTTGTGTGGCTACTTATTGAATGTTTCGTTGATGGCTGGCGCCCTAATGTGCATATTTAGAGATGTAATTGGGTTGATTCTGCGATTATATATTGTGAAGGATTCGTTGGACAGGAAGTCCATCGTCGCCGTTGTCGCCTTTCTTGCCGCAGCGATTCTTCTCGGAATAGGTTCGCAGATTGGGTTTTTTGCTGGCTCGGTTTCTTGATTGGAGTGCTATGAAGTTTGTGATTTGCCTAACTGAGTTGGCGGGATTTACTTCTTATACCGGGGGTGTGGGGAGGCGGTACGCTGCGACTATCCCCGAACTTGCACGCCAAGGGCACGATGTCACGGTTGTCCTCGTCGCTGACAGTGCAATCGTCTCAGCGCCGGCTGAAATAGATGGGGTTACGGTTGTTGTAAACACCGATTTGGTAAGGCTCCCCTGGCGGCTTCGTTCATTGCCCCGAGTACTACTGTTTCGTCGGATTCTTTCGAGGATCGAGGCGGAGAATGTGTATGTTCCTGAATGGCTTGGGAGCTGCTCATTTGCCCCTCGGAACGTCAATCTTGTGACGAACTTGGTTGCGAGTCTCGGTCTAATAACCGAGATTGCCGGGCCGGACGCCGTTGCGCGGCGGTCGGCACTCAAGTCATGGCTTGATCGATTTCAAATATGGTGTGAGGATCGTCAGATCCGTCGATCGATGGCCGTAATAGCATGCTCTAGTGCAATACTCGATTGGAACTCCAAGCGGTTCGCAGGAAAATTGCCCGACGGGCGTGTGGTTGCTAATTGCATCAATGTCGAACGTGCCAGTGGTATTGCGCGGACGGCGCAGGTTCCGCACTTGTGGCCCACTGGCCCTGGGCCGGTTGTTGTGTTTGCCGGGCGAGTGCAGCTAATTAAGGGCATTGATGTTGCCATGTCTGCTTTCCGGGATGTTGCGGCGCAATTTGAAGACGCCCGCTTCGTTATTGCTGGAGGGGAGGGGGATACGACTATCGATCCTTCTCTGGAACAGCTGCAGTCCGAATTGGATCCGTCATTGCGGGATCGAACAGTGTTCTTGGGGCAAATTGATGAGGAGTCACTCTATGCGTGCATGCGTGAAGCGACAGTAGTTGTGTGTCCTTCGCGTTGGGAGGCATTTGGGAACATAGCGTTGGAGGTGCGTGCGAGCGGTGGCGTGCTGATAGCGACAACGGGTAGCGGCTTCTCTGAGTCCTGCGACGACATGGTTGACAGTCTTCTCGTTGAGCCAGGCAACCCAGAGGCACTCGCGGCGGCCATTATTCGTGTGGTCAGCGATGCTACTCTGCGGGCACGCTTGTTGGAAGACGGCAGGCGAAGGGTGGACGACTTTACGGCTTCCACAACCGCTGCCCGGCTAAGCCTTCAACTGGAGTCTATTTGGAACTGAGAATCTCGACTCCGTCTAAAAGTCTTCCGGACGATCTTGTTGGCCATGTCGGGTGCAGTCGGTCAACTTCTGAAGGCTCCTTTTGAGATTTTCCTGTCCCCTTATTGCGTTGATGCCGGGTTAGCGGCTCTTCAAGGTTCCCGGGGAAATAGGTTCGTGTTGTAGCTAGCAGAAGACTCGCGGTCCTGCTGGGATGAGTGTTATCTACGCATTCAACCTGAACAGGAACCACGAGCCTTGTTAGAGCCTACTGTGGCGGCCGAAGATGCTGCCAGCTTGATCTTCAACCTGCCTGATTACCGTGTCACCGGTACTCGCGGTCCCGTCACGGCCGCCCGGACGGGCGCACTACCCAATTTCACACGATAGGCGAGGCAACAACCTCCCGTGCGACCTAAGGACTTAACGATTGAACTGTCAGACGAACGGTTGGGTTCTTGAGGCCCCTTATCGGACGCGTCAGTCTTCCATCTCTGTGCTTTATGTGCGGTCGAGACGCTCAAACGGGAAATTACTCGCCTGTCGAGGGCCGGAATCAAACAGCGTGTCGTCTATGTCGGGTGTCGAAGCACTTGACGGCTGGCTCCTCGAAACATCGACTGACTGGCGCCGAGAGCTGGCGCCATGGAAGTCCTTGGAGGCATCAACGTCGTCGTGGCTATAGTAGCTGTACGCATACGCGTCCGGGCCTTTAGTGGGTACCCGGTTGAGCACAACACCGAGTACGTTTGAACCCACCATTTCCAGTGCGCCAAGCGACTTTTCGAGGTCTTGGTAGCGGAGTTTTTGGGAGCCGACAACAACAACCACGCCGGCCACATGCTGAGACAGCACAGCAGCGTCGGTCACGGGCAAAAGAGGCGGTGCATCGATCACGACAGTATCAAAGGTTTTTTCCAGCTGACCTATGAGTTGCTTCATTTCATGAGATCCAAGCAGTTCACTTGGATTTGGCGGTATTTGGCCTGACGTAAGTACGTACAACTTGTCGTCGCCCCATGGCTGCAAAAGATCCTCAGCCTTAGCCACGCCGACTAGGGCTGTTGTCAGGCCTACGTTACGGTCAAGGCCAAGGTACTCGCTCACCATCGGCCGTCTTAGATCCGCATCTATTAGGCATACGGTTTGACCAGCCTGAGCTAAGGCAATAGCAAGATTTGTGGCTGTTGTGCTCTTTCCCTCGCCGGGCAGCGAAGACGTGATGAGAACCGACTTGGCGTGACCAGATACATTCGCGAACTGCAGGTTTGTCCTGAGCTGGCGAAAGGACTCAGCCCGCGGGCTTTGGAACGGAGCTTGAGTCAGGAGAGGCTTTCTCGTGGCATCCTGGTCAAACGCGATGCCTCCGAGAAGCGGGGCATCAGTAACGCGGCGGACGTCGGATTCTCCTCGGATTCTGTTGTCTAACGTCATGCGAAGCACGGCCGCCGCGATTCCCAACGTGAGTCCGATAACAAGGCCGAGCAGGAGATTTATCCGAGTGCTTGGAGCCGCTGGGGCGGACGGAGCAATTGCGGGCTTAATGACTGAAAGGCTGACTGGTGATGTTCCGCCTGTCTTTGGTTTCTCCAAAGTATCCACCGCCTTGATCAGGCTGGATGCCACGGCCTCAGCAATAGCAGCAGCCTGCACTGGCGAGTGATCCGAGACAGAGATATTGATTAAGACTGTGTTGAGGTCAGTGTTAGCTTTGACATTTTCGGCGAGTTCCTCGGCCGTGAAGTCCAATCCCAAAGTATCGATGACAGGTTGGAGAACAACCGGGGACACAACAGTTTTGACGTACGACTGAACTCGGGCCTGACTGAACGTATTGCCTTGTTGCAACTCTTGAACCGTTCCTGAACTCTGAATTGCCACAAAGAGTTGAGTTTCAGCCGTATACGTCGGCTTTGTCAGCACGGAAGCAGCCCCGCCCACTAAGAGCCCAACCAAAGCCGTCGCGACGATAAGTAGCCAGTTGCGGCGTAAGATGCGCAGATAGTCGCGTAAGTCCAAACCGGGGTCCCCCTGTGTCGATGGCTGGAGGCAGCCGGATGGCGCTCCACCAGAACGGCCGTATTCAAGCGGTCATCGTTATTGTACCCGGGCTGCGCCGTAGTGACTGTGTCCGACGTTCGCACACGCTCAACACTGATCCGGCCTATCGCCAGTAGCATTGCGGTTCGAACGTGACGAATTGCCTGTAGTAACCAAGGGTATCTTGCGGTAGATACCAATGCTTTTGGAGCCTGATGAATTCACCGCTGTAGTCACAGTCAACGGCCGAGTCTGGCAATAGCCGAGCCGTCTCAGCACAGTACACGCGAGCAACACGGCCACATGACGTAGTACGGCTAACTCAAGAGGATTGCCATACGAGGGAAATCCTGTATGCAGCCTCGTCACTATTAAGGCTGTGGGATAAGGCATGGCCCGCGAACGGGTGGACTGCAACGACGTTGTGGCGCTCCTCGCTGTGCTTGACCGGCATTGAGCTCGCATGAAAGTGTTCCGCGCCGCTCTGCGCGGAGGCACACCTACCTGCTACCGCCAGGAAAGCGAGTTTGCGGGGTGGCTGGCCAAGATTCGATCAGCCGGATGACGCGCGGCCCGGGCCGGGCGTCGTTTCGTGCACCGCTGTGGGGGGGACTGCGAACAGCTGTAGCTGCCAACATGGCTCGCCGCAGGTCTGAGATCCCGGACGTCACAGTGGTTGGATGTTGATGCCGCGCTGTCTAGTGGAGCTTCGCGCCGTGTTCAAGAAGGACGGCGCTCATGCTCCAGGCTCGCTGTCATTCATTGCCCGCTTTGTCAGCTTGGCCTGAAGAAGTACCCTGAGTCCGCTCCTGATGGCTCCCAGTGCCAAAGCGTCAGGGCGCACAGCTCGTCCAAGATGGTCTTCTTGGCCGCAAGGTCCGACCGGGCATATCGGAGGGCAGTGGTCTTCGTGACGGCCTTGCGTTCGCTCATCGAAAGCTCCATGGCTCACAGTGCCGGGCCAGCGGATACCACCCCAGCAGACGCGCCGCTACGCGGGCATAACCAAAGATTCTTCGATAGCAGCTACGCGGGCATCTTTGATGAGTCAACGCGATGTCTAGCCTGCAGTCATGCTAAAACAGTTTCTCTGGTTGGCGGGAATCGGCCCCAAATGCCGGTTCTGTCGTAAGCGGGTCCGACTTGATCGGCCGCCCGAGTTCTGCTCCCGAGCATGCTGGGAGACATGGGACTATGCACAAATTCATCACGCACAGCTCCTGAGCGTTTCTTTCACAAACCGGCTGCCTCTGACGTCCCGGAACGCCGGCGACGACATTTAGTCCGCCCTTGCATTGGGACGGGACTGAAACGGATCCAAGTGGAACTTGGCCCGTCCCGTCACAAGCATTGAAGTGCCGGACGCTGACCCTCCGGACGATACCCCGGAGGAGGCAACTCGGATCTGCGGCGTGGTGGCTTCGACCCGCGCGTGCTTCCACGACGAGCGCCGGCTCAGCAGGTTGGGCGTTTGTGTTAACCTGGGCGCAACAGCTGACGCTGCCGAGTTCTGGGGTGGCGCAGAAGCCGGACGAGGCAATCGTGGAGCGGGTGACCGCTACCTGTGCGGAGGTGGCGATCCGCAGTCTCAACGGCAAGGCCTCACCAGAACCTTCAAAGGCGTGCGTGCCCTGAGTCGCTGAGGGAGGCGGAGCAGGGAACTCCCATTATTCCCGGGCGGGCATCGCCGCGTGGTCAAAACGGGACCGGCACAGTCAGCAGCCCGCCGCTGTCGTCCCCTGGAAAGCGCGTCAGTTGTTGGCCGCATCCAGTTGGCGTCCAGCCGGCAGACAGCTGGACTTGTGGACTCATGACTACGCTGACTGACTCAGTTTTAGGCCTAGTACGCGGCAACCGACCAGAACGAAAACTCCCGGCCGCGCCCGAACCTGGCTGATTTCCGGGCGGCAGCACCAAGTCGATGGCCCGCGCAGCATCGCTGTGGCCGGCGTCTTGCTTTTTCCATACCCAAACAGGTTCGCCCCCTTTGGATCCATTGGTGCGGACGCTGTCGTTACGCTCAGCAGGTTTATCATCAAGTTCCGGATCGTGAAGGAATACCGCACGACGGACCGGCTCCGCGTTCGAGTTTCTACGCCAAACGGCTGGTCCGGCTCTGGCCGGCGCTGCTGGTTCTTTGTGCTGTCGTTGTTATGGTCGGGCTGAGCTTTCCGTCGTCGGGGTGGGCCGGTCGGGAAACCGATGACGAGGCACTGTCATTTCGCTGGCAAGCCGACCCGCAAGTCAGATAGGAGATTGACGGCCCTGGAAAGATCCGTTAGTTAACCGCGGAACTGCTTAGGGCGGCGCTCTCGGAGTGCTCCGCGCACTTGACGGTCGCGGTCATCGGGCCGCCGTCGTCGTTCTGGTAGTGGGTCACGTGGTTGGTGGTTTCCGCACGACGGGCAGAAGGTTCTGTGTTGTTTTGTCCCCATACCGAGATTGTAGTGAGGAACGAGTTTCGTGCAGGTAACGCGGTGCGCGTCGGGCGGGCGTGCCAATGGCGCTGACGTAACACGGGACGGCTGCAGTCAGCGGCCATCCGCCTCGTCCCCTTTGGTGGCTCGTCACGTGGTCGGTCGTCTCTTCGACGGGCCGCGTTGGCTGGCCGTGATTCCACCACGTCCAGCTGGCGCCCAGCCGGCAGTCAGCTGAGCATATGGAACCTTACCTATGCTCGAGGGGTGATTTTTCAGCCAAGTACGGGACCCCCGACCATGACGGAACGCCCGCTCGCGCCCGAAACCGGACTGATGTCCGGGCGGCAGCACGCACTCGATGGGCTGCGCACCATCGCGGTGGCCGGCGTTTTTCTCTTCCACACCTTAACCGGGTTCGCCCCCGGCGGATCCATTGGCGTGGACGTTTTCTTCACGCTCAGCGGCTTTGTCATCACGCTCCTGGTCATGAAGGAGTACCGCTCCACGGGCCGGCTGCGCTTTGGAGTTTTCTACGCCAAACGGCTCGCCCGGCTCTGGCCGGCGCTGCTGGTTCTTTGTGCTGTTGTGGTTATGGTCGGCCTGATCTTTCCGTCGTCGGGGTGGGGCGGTCAGGAAGCCGATGCCATACCGGCGGCCGGCTACGTGATGAACCTGTCCAACTTCGGAGCCTTCGGTTCCTCGACCGGCGGCGGCGCGCTGAGCCCAACCTGGACCCTCGCGGTCGAGGAGCAGTTCTACCTGGTCTGGCCGGTGCTCCTGCTGTTGATGCTGCGGTTCTGGAAGGTCCGCACCGTCGCCTGGATCACGACCGTCCTGGCGACGGGGTTCCTGGTTTCACGGTTCTTCCTGGTTTCCGGCGGGGCATCGCTGGCCCGGCTGTACAACGGGCCGGATACCAGGGCTGACGAGTTGCTGCTGGGGTGCGCCGCGGCTCTGGTGTTGACGTCCATCAACCCGGGCTCCCGGCTCCATGTCTCGCTGCAGGCCGGTGTACGCCGGGGTGGTCCGCTCGCGGGCCTCGCCCTGGTGATCGCCCTGTTCACGCTCAAAGAGCCGACCGCGCCCGGAGCCTGGTTCGATATCTTCTGGACCGTCGGCCCGACTGCCTTGGCAATACTGGCCGGGCTAGTCATCGGCTGGCTTGTTCTTCTGCCGGATGGCCTCATCTCCAAGGTCCTGAGCCACCGCTGGCTGTCCCGCCCGGGCCGGGACCTGTCCTACGGAATCTACCTCTGGCACCTGCCGGTCTTTATCCTGCTGATTCCCCTTGTTCCTTCACTGGCCGTGAGCGTACCGCTGACGGCAATCCTGACCGTGCTGATGGCGTACCTGTCATTTCGATTTGTGGAAACACCCATCCGCCGCTGGGCCTCCAGAAGGTTGGATCCCGCCGTCGTCCGTCCCGCCCCGGAGCCCGTCCGGGAACTGGAGCTCGCCGCACGGACCTAGTGTAGCGTGTCGTTGATTACTTTGGGTCTGATTGTTTGTCAGACTTGATTCATGGTTTATCTGGCAAGGGCATTGGAATTGCGCGACGGGGACCGAGGG